>DOON01000058.1:0-7228 GCA_003514865.1 Clostridiales bacterium | reverse complement strand
TAAATTCAGGAATCAACTATTCAACTCCGAACCAGCCTGTATTTTATATGGAGGATAGGTTTGAGAAGCTTAAGGGTAATGAAGGCAAGGTAATATTCAGACTAAACAGAGCCACAACTCTTGGAGATTATACAGGATTTAAGGTTTATTTCACGGAAAACGGAAAATCCGAGGTCTATGAATTCAGCGAGGATGCTTTTGCTTATACTGCGGAAATAGGTGATACTGTTGATATCAGTATTACAACTGTAAACGGAACGGCTGAGAGTACACCTCAAAACCTGACTTTTACAATGCTTGACAGAATAATTGGGGAAACAATATGGTCTGAAAGACAAACTGATGATCTTTTGGGCTCACCATGTTGGTATGGGCTTACGTGGAAGCCGGTTGAAGGAGCAGTCAAGTACAGTGTATTTGTATCAAAAGATGTGCGAAGCTATTTGGATTTTGTAAACTACAGGGATTTGTCCGGATTCAGCAGCATTACTGTAAGCAGTACGTCCTTCAGCACGAAATCAAGCACCGGCTTGCCGGCAGATATTGCCGCTGCAAATTGGGGAGAAGACAGATATGTGGTAGTTCTTCCTGTGAATGAAGATGGCATAACAGGACCGTTTCCCAAATACTACAAAATAACTATGACAGGAGTGAGCTCACCGGCATATTAAGGTCATAAAATTGCACCTCCAAACTTAGCACCGGGCTTAGCTTGGAGGTGTTTTTATATACCGTCTAAAATCTACCGCAGTTATATTTCTCTTAATAATTCGGTGAATTTATCCAATCCTGTCCTCAATGTTTTGGAATCAAATGCATATCCTATTCTCACACTGCCTTCCATTTCGAAGCATGAACCCGGAGTGAACAAAACTCCCTTTTCCTTTATCAATTTTATGCATAAATCGTAAGAGGGTATGTCTTTGGCGTAATATACAAGAGCCGTTGTTCCGGCAACCGGCCTGACATAGCTCACCTCCGGTGTTTCCTGTACCCACTTGTCTAAAATTTCCCTGTTTTTTAATAGAATTTTTGAGTTTCTTTCAAATATTTTTTCCTTGTTGGCAAGAGCCAAGCTTGCAAACAAATCATCCAATTGGCCGCAGCTTATAGTGTCGTAGTCTCTTCTGTTGCGGCAGGCATCCATTACTTCCTTGCTTTTTGATACAATCCATCCCATACGCAGCCCTGCAAGAGAGAATATTTTTGACATGCTTCCTACGGAAATTCCCTTTTCATATATGTCCGTAATTGATGGCATGTAGCTTCCGTCTTCGGAGATTCCTCTGTACACCTCATCGGATAAAACGTATGCGTCAACACTTTTGGCTATTTCCGCAATTTCTTTCATAACATCCTCAGGAATCAATGAGCCTGTTGGATTATTTGGATTGTTTATTGTAATCATCTTTGTATTTTTGTCCACCAGACTTCTCAGTAGTCCAAGGTCGGGAAGAAAATTATTTTCTGGCTTAAGCTGCAGAGCTCTCACCTCAGCACCGATGGATTCAGGAATTGAATAATGCTGCTGATATGTCGGCATTCCGGATACCATGTTATCCTTTGGTTCAATCATGGAGATTATAACCTGATGGTTTGCGCCTATTGCACCATGTGTGGGAATAACCTGGGTGGGCACTATATTTTTATACAATCCCGATATTCCGTCCAGCAATTCCGGTGAGCCGTAAATATGGCCGTATGTAATTCTTTTGTCCTTCAGTGCAGTCAGGTATTTTTCCGGCTCCTGTCCTGACAGCTCTATTAATTCTCCCAGAGTCATAGAATCGATACAGGTCTCACCTAAGTTGTAAATTGCATCATTTTCATAATCGTTCATCCACTGTTCCACTTTAAAGGTTTTAATTTTCATGAGAATACTCCTTTTGATTTATTGTATTTTTACAAATTTTGTTTTTATATTCATTAGTGAAAACAGAAAAGGATGCAGCACTTTTTGCTACATCTCTTTTAACTTATTCCATAGGGTAGTGCGGCTTATGTTAAGTGCATTGCATACCTTGGCCCTGTTGCCGTCATATTTTTTCATGTACCATTCTATAATATCCTTTTCCATTTCCTGCAGAGTTCCGGGCACTAAATCCAGCCTGTTTTTATCAGGAACATTTGCCGTATTAATATCTGAAGCATCCTTTTTAGACTGGCAGGACAAGTGTATTTCACTTTTGACAATATCTTCGGCAGTCAAAACATTGCCGTCGCATAAGATTACAATACGCATGATATAATTCATGAGCTCCCTTACATTTCCCTTCCAGTTGTGATTTTGAAAGGCACTTATGAAATCCTTGCTGCATGAGCTGATGCTCTTGTTAAATTGGGCATTGTAAAGTGATATGTAATGCCGCACAAGCAATGGTATATCGTCGTTTCGCTCACGCAGTGGAGGAATGGAAATGTTCAATACGTTGATTCTGTAGTACAGGTCATGCCTGAATGTACCGCTTTCAACTGCGGAAAGTAAATCAGAATTTGTTGCCGCAATAACTCTTATGTTTATAGGAATCATCTTTATTCCGCCTATTCTAAGAACTTGTCTTTCCTGAAGGACTCTGAGAAGCTGGACTTGCACATTAAGAGGCAATAGCCCAAGCTCATCGAGAAACAATGTACCGTTGTGTGCCAATTCAAAATACCCGGGCTTTCCTCCTGCTTTTGCACCTGTAAATGCCCCGTCTTCATATCCGAAAAGCTCACTTTCAATTAAATTTTGGGAAAGAGCAGCGCAGTTTATAGCCACGAATGGATGGTTTCTGCGCCCGGAAGTATTGTGTATGCTTTGAGCAAACATTTCCTTGCCGGTTCCGCTTTCGCCTGTTATAAGTATGGTGCTCTCCGTATCGGCATATTGTATTGCTTTGTCTATGCATTCATTCATCCTCAAAGAAACGGTGGTGTTTCTTAAATCTTCAAACGTAGTGTTTGCAAGCATGCCTTTCTTAAGGTTCTGTCTTCGCACATTGTGGTCAAGGTATGAAATATATGAGCTTTTTTGGAATATAACAACTGTTCCTATATATGATTCCTTGAAAAAAATAGGAGTGGATCTCACTAAAATTTTGTTTCCGAAAAATTCGATTTCCTTGCCTGTTTCCTGATTTTTGCTCCGGATTATTTTTATGAAATCGCTGTTATTTATAAAATTGCTTACTGGCTTTCCGATTATGTCCTGCTCGTAGTTTATGTCCAGAAGCTTTTTTGCTGTGCTGTTAATAAGTGTAATTACATTATTTTCATTGAGATATATGACACCATCGGGCATTTCGTTTATGAATGTCCTGAGCTGATTCTCATGCCTCTGCTGCCTTTCCTCCGCATAGCGTATGAGTGAAGCCCGTGACAGTATTTCTCTCATGGNNCTTTTTGCATAACTTTCTTGTATATCCGAATCCACTAACTATCACTTCTTTTTTATCGTCGTAGGCATCACTGACACATTTCTCTATTTCACGGAAATTACGGTAGCAGTATTCTTTTAAATTAATATTGAATAAGCCGGTTATGTTGAAAAATTCTTCGTTCAAAATTTTTTCATGATTTATAAGTGCAATATTCTTGGAAATTTTCATAGCCTGTATTATGGCTGACAACAGGTCGAACAATGTGGCTTCTGCCTCTATAACAGGTATATCAGTGGCGTTTTTTATCATCTTTGCACTCACTCCGCGGCTCACAATAACCGATATATTATGCTTTTTTGTAACTTTAAGCACCTGCTCTACTGCTTCATCAAACGCACTTTCAATTAGCATGAAGTCATTAAATGATACTTCTTCCGTAGTGCTTAAAACCATATTTGTAAAATTCTCGTTCGGTGAAGTTATAATATATTTTGGTATCATCATCCAATATCTCCTAGGCAATGTTTAATTTGTTTATGTGTGTTCAGAAAATGGACTTAAAATGTTCAGAAAGTAAACGTAGATGTTTTTTAAAGATGTAAAACCGCCTGATTGCTGCTCAGTTTTGTTGGCATGATAATTGCTTAATAACGTAATAACTCTATTATACATATCAACAAGGCTAATGTAAATAACGAAGGAACTTTTTTAAAAATTTCTGATGATATTTATTAATTTACAGAGGCGAATCACGCAGGAGGCAGAAATGAAGGCGGAAAATACCGAACAATATTCAAATGAGGTTGTAAGATTAACACAGCAGCTTATTAGGATTCCGAGTCATAAATTTGTAGAAGACAGGGAATCCGATGTGGCTGAATTCATCTACAATTATTGCAGGCAAAATGGTCTAGATGCGGAATATCAGCAGGTTGAGGGCAGTGTNNAATGTAATATGTACTTTAAAAGGCAATGGAACAGGAAAAAATCTTATTTTCAATGGTCATATTGATACTGTTCCTCCATATGAAATGACAATTGATCCGTTAGGTGCGGAGATTGTTGACGGCTATGTGCTCGGAAGAGGTGCAAATGATATGAAGGGCGCCGTTGCATGCATGATTACATCCATGGTCAATATAAAAAAGGGCGGCAAGATGCTGGGAGGAGATGTAATATTGACGGCCGCCGTGGGAGAAGAGGAAAAAAGCGACGGAACAGAATATGTTGTAAAAAGCGGAATAAGGGCAGACGGGGCAATAGTAGGAGAGCCTTCAAACTACGGCTATGCTCTTGGTCACAGAGGGCTTGAGTGGTTGGAGATAAGAATCGAGGGCAAGATAGCTCATGGTGGAATTCCGGAGCTTGGGATAAATGCAATTTCTAAGGCAGCCAAGCTCATAACAAGGATTGAGAACGAGCTTATGCCAAGGCTAAAGGAAAGGCAGAACGAGTGGATGGGACCTTCAGTCATGAATTTCGGGTTGATAAAGGGAGGCACTCAGCCAAGCTCTGTAGCTGACAGTTGCATAATTCAGATAGATCGCAGATACCTTCCCGGAGAAAATGTTACGTCGGTAATAAAGGAATATCAGGATATCATTGATTCTTTGAGCAAGGAGGACCCGGAATTCAAAGCAGAAATTATACGGATGGAATCCAATCTGATGGAAGAATTTGATCATGCTCCATTAATAGCGCAGCCTGAATCTGATATTGCAAAGACCGTATACAATGTTCTCAAGAAATTTATCAACAAGGAGCCAAATATTGAAAAACGAAGGGGATGGACCGATGCGGGAGTGCTTTCAACTTACGGGAAGATACCAACTGTCGTTACAGGCCCCGGGGATTTGAAATTTTCACATGCTAAAGATGAGAAAATTCCCGTTGCAAATCTTCTTGATTATGTAAATATATATACGCAAATAGCGGAAGAATTTTGTAAGTGACAAGGAGGTACTATGTTAGATTTAAAAATTATAAACGGTAAAATAATTGATGTGGAAAATAAAAGAATTATTGAGGGAGATTTAGGAATTAAGGATGGAAAAATCGTTGATATAGGAAGCGTATCAGCAAGCTCGAGGGAAATAATCAATGCTGCCGGAAGGCATGTATCTCCTGGATTTATTGACATACACATGCATGAAGAGGACTTCTCCCTTACGAAGAAAGAAAAATATGATATTGCTGAAACAATGCTGAATATGGGCGTCACCACATGCGTAGCCGGCAACTGCGGAAACAACAGGCAGCCCATAGATGAGCTGTGTGAATTTATAAAAGAAATGGGAAGCCCCGTAAACTACATGTCATATATAGGACATAACTTTCTCAGAAATCTTGTGGGAAACACGGATATTTATGCAAGGTCCACCAAGGAGCAAATTGCAAGAATGCAGAGTATGGTAGAAGAGGCGGTTGATTCGGGAGCCGTTGGTGTGTCTTACGGATTGGAATACTGCCCGGGCATCGATACGGAAGAGGCAATAGAAATTACCGAAAAAATCAAAGGAAGAAAGGATATTCTTCTCTCGGCTCACTACAGAAAGGATTCTGCCTATGCCCTTGATGCCATTAATGAAATGGCAATGATAGGAAGGGAAACAGGAATTCCGTTTCAAATTTCCCACCTCTCAAGCTGCAGCGCATACGGTAATATGACGGAGGCACTCAACTTAATTGAAAAGCATTATAATTCCGGACTGGACATATATGTGGATGCATATCCCTATGCCGCATTCAGTACGTTTATCGGTTCAGCGGTATTCGATGAGGGATGCTTTGAGCTCTGGAATAAAAGCTATGATTCAATAATGCTTACGGAAGAGCCGTTTAAGGGAGTGTTCTGCGACAGGGAGCTTTTCGAGAAGGTGAGAAAAGAATATCCGAAGATGCTGGCTGTGGCGTACGTCATGAACGAGGAAGAAATTACAGAGGCTTTAAATCATCCGCTGGTTATGATTGCCAGCGACGGTATATACAGAAACAATTCGGGGCATCCGAGAGGTGCGGGTGCATTCCCGAAAGTTATAGGACATTATGTCAGAGATCAGAAGACCATGGAGTTCTTTGATGCAATCAATAAAATGACATACATGCCTGCAAAGCGTCTTAAATTGAAAAACAAGGGCATTATCAGGGAAGGTTTTGATGCGGATATTACAATATTCAATTATGATACCGTAATTGACAGGGCAACGTTCCAGGAGCCGCAGTTAAGGCCTGATGGAATAGAGTATGTTATATTGGGCGGTACAATCGCTGTTAAAGATGGAGTTACGGTTAATAACAGATTGGGGAAATATTACAGAAGGGGAGAAGCATAATTGCTATTGACAGGAATGACCTGTTGATATAAAAAAATTACCTATGGAGGAGAGTATGGAAAAAGATCTGAAAAAGAAAAAGTTTCAAGTACCGCACACTTATGTAATCTTATTTGCAATGATTATTATTATGGCAATACTTACTTATGTAATACCTGCGGGACAGTATCAAAAAATGGAAGCTCCATCCGGAAGAATGGTAGTAGATCCGGAGTCGTTTGCAACGGAGGATTCGAATCCTGCTAAACCATTTGATGTATTGAAGGCATTTCCGAAAGGATTGGCGGCAGCACAAAGTATAGTATTCTTCATATTCATAGTAGGAGGTTCCTTCAACATACTGAATATGACCGGAGCCATAGAGGCGGGAATCAGTAAAATAGCCCTGAGCCTCAAGGGAATGGAAATATTGATGATACCTATAATTGTATTTATATTTTCTCTCGGCGAAGCAACCATCGGTATGGCTGAGGAGGCTATCGTATTTGTTCCCATAGGTATAGCTCTGGCGAGAGCATTGGGATATGATGCCGT
>DOON01000273.1:650-6014 GCA_003514865.1 Clostridiales bacterium | reverse complement strand
GTTAATGTCGCCAAGTCCCTGCTGCTGTATCTTGAAATATTTCTGAGACTTAGACATGATTATCATCATGAGAGCAAATCCCACAAGAGTTGACCCAATGGCAACAAGTGCCAGTATCCAGCTGTTGTAGAACATCATGATAAGTGAACCAACAAACATGGTAATGGATCTTACCAAATTATCAAGACTCTGATTCAATGTCTGCCCGATGGTATCAACATCATTGGTCACACGGCTGATAACATCGCCGTAGCTTGTTTTGTCAAAATATTTGAGAGGAAGATTATTGATTTTCTTTGAGATATCGGTGCGCATGTTTTTAGATATTTTAGCTGTCACCGTGGCCATTATAAAGTTCTCGGCAAAGCTGAAAATGCCCGATGCCCCATAGAAGAAAACCAGCATCATACCGATATTGAATACGGCATTAAAATCTATTGCACCGGACACAGGGACCCCGTTTATCAGCGACGGCAGACCCTTTGTAATTTCGTTGGTCATGTCTTTCAATTTATCCGGTCCGACAATTTGAAGCATCGTACCAATGGCTGCAATAACGAGGGCTGTTAATATGACGGGCATATAGCTTTTACAGTAGCGTATCAGTTTACCCCATGTTCCTTTAAAGTCCTTTGCTTTTTCGCCGCCTCCCATACCGGGATTACCGCCCATTCTACCCATGGGACCTCTGTTATGTGTTCTTGTATTATTTTCACTCATGATGCCAATTCCTCCTCGCTTAATTGAGACATTGCAATTTCTCTATATACGGTACACTCCCGGAGCAATTNNCAATTCCTTATGTGTTCCTTTTCCTACAATTTTACCTTCATCAAGCACAATAATCTGATCCGCATCCATAATTGTACCGATTCGCTGTGCTACAATCAGGCTGGTTACGCCGGATGTTTCTTTTTTCAGAACGCTGCGCAAGATACGGTCTGTCTTGTAGTCAAGGGCTGAAAAGGAATCGTCAAAGACGTATATTTCAGGCTTGCGGCACACTGCACGGGCAATGGCGAGGCGCTGCTTCTGACCGCCGGATATATTGGCTCCGTTTTGTGCGATTGATGCCTCGTATTCGCCATCCATTTTTTCAACAAAGTCTGCACCTTGTGCAATCTGCACAGCCTTTCTTACCTCATCTTCACCATATTTCTCACTGCCGTTATCACCGTAGGCAACATTAGATTTAATTGTGCCCCTAAATAAAACAGCTTTTTGCGGAACATAACCGATTTTATTGAAAAGAGCTTCCATTTTATAATCCTTCACATTTACACCGTCAATTAATATTTCCCCGTCTGTTGCGTCAAAGAATCGAGGCACAAGATTGATAAGTGTTGATTTTCCGCTGCCGGTGGAGCCGATAAACGCAACAGTTTCACCATGCTTTGCCGTAAAGCTTATATTTTCAAGCACAGGTTCCGCAGCATCAGGATATTTGAAGTTCACCGACCTGAATTCCACCTGACCCACAATCCCTGGCTTGCCATCTGTCTCAGTACCGTCTAAAATATTCGGCTCTGTATCAAGAACCTCGTTAATACGTTTTGCCGAAACACTGGCACGTGGCAGCATAATGAAGATCATTACAAGCATCATGAACGACATAATAACCTGCATTGCATACTGTGAAAATACAACCATATTCGAAAACACAGTCAATTTATCCATTGCGCCTGCAGCATCAATCAAGTATGCTCCCACCCAATANNTATTTGCTGTTTCAAACTTGTCTTCCTGATAACCCTCTGCGTTGTAGGCACGAACAACGCGCAGCCCCGTAAGATTTTCTCTTGTTACACGAGTTATATTATCTGTGAGAGTCTGCATTTTTTTAAATCTTGGTATGACGAATATCATTAGAAGTGTAACCATCAGCACCATAATCAGGACGGCTGCACCTGTCACCACTGACCATTCAAAGCCCTTATCCGCAATCTTGGTGATTGCCCATATTGCCGTGATTGGAGCTTTGATAACTAATTGCAGCCCCATGACAATCAGCATTTGAACCTGTGTTATATCGTTTGTTGAACGTGTAATCAGGCTTGATGTAGAAAAACGGTTGATTTCTTCCATTGAAAAAGATTCAACCTTATTAAATAAAAGACTTCGAAGCCTCTGGGAGAACTGCGCTGCAATTTTTGCCGCGAAGAATCCGACAGTAATTGCGGCTACAAGGCTTCCCAACGCACATAGAAGCATATAGCCGCCGTTCAGCCAGATGTCACTCATTGCACTGCCAGGTGTCTGTGTAAGCCTTGTTATTTTTGACATGTAGTCAGGAAGTTTCAGGTCAAGCCAGACCTGCGCAGCGATGAAAATTAAGCTGATACCTGCCATCAGCCATTCTTTAGGCTTGAGATATTTGAAAATTTTTAACATATAAATTAATTCCTCCAATTATTCATATAGGGTTTAATATAACCTGTGTTTGTAGTTAACTGTATTAGCAATAGGCCTGTATTTATGCGGACAACAACGTCCGCATAAATAATTAAGGCCTCTTTATTCCTGAGGCGAATGCTTTTGTAAAAGCTCGAAGAATTTACTTGTCAGCCGAATAAATTCTTCCGTATCATCTTCACCCATATCGGTAAATACCCGCGTCATGCTGTTTTTCATTTTCCTCAATTCAGATTCTNNGGAAGGGAGCGCCTCGGTTTTGTGCATTAATAAGAATTGTAATACAAAAAGCTCTCCTTTGTTTGCACGATTTACATCCTCTATCATATTTTTTTGCTTGTTTGACATAATTTCATTAAAGGTGATAAATGCTTTATCAGCATAGGTCAAATTGTTTTCGTCGTTCTTTATCGACATATGATACCTCCAATCTAAGTCTCGCACTAATGAATTTAATGATGTTTACTTTTGCATTTAATACAGGCATAATAACTAACTGTGTTAATAGTATACAATGTTAGTATTTAACTGTCAAGAACAGTTTAAATTTTTTTATTGGAATTAAGCATTATAGTTTTGGAAGTAAAGATTATTTATATTTCCTTATTTATTTTTTTGTGATATTCTGAATAAAAAAGGAGGCAGATATGTACAAGATTTTAATAGTGGAGGATGACAAGGTTATTTCAGAAGCCGTGAAAAATCACATTAAATCATGGGGATGGGAGGCGGAATGCATCAGAGATTTTGAAAATGTACTTGCGTTCTTCGTTTCCTATGAACCTCAGCTGATTTTGATGGATATATCTCTGCCGTTTTTTAACGGGTATCACTGGTGCAGTGAAATAAGAAAGATATCCAAGGTTCCTATAATATTCATATCATCTGCGTCTGACAACATGAATATTGTTATGGCAATGAATATGGGCGGAGATGATTTCATTGTAAAACCATTTGACCTGAATGTGCTTACTGCCAAGGTGCAGGCAATGCTTAGGCGAACCTATGATTTTGCAGCATCAACGACACTGATTGAGCATATGGGAGCAATCCTCAATATAAATGATAATTCGCTGACCTATGATGGTGAAAAGATAGAGCTTACAAAAAATGAATTTAAAATTCTGAATATTCTCATGGAAAACAAGGAAAAGATAGTAAGGCGCGATGTACTGATGAACAGGCTATGGGAAACAGACAGCTACGTTGATGAAAATACACTTACGGTAAATATTACAAGGCTTCGCAAGAAATTGGAGGCTGCGGGACTGGAGAATTTTATATCAACTAAAAAAGGTGTGGGGTATATAGTTGAATGAAAAATGAAAGCTTTAACGTATTTTTGTGGTATTTGCGGCAGCGCATGAGAGAACTCCTTGTTTTAATATTATTTTCCGTTATTTTCACGGTTGTGTTTTATTTGCACAATATTTCTACGGAGGCTGTTATATATGCCTTTGCCATATGTCTGTTTATGGGAATGCTCTTATTGGCGGCAGATTTTTTTGTATATTTTAGAAAAATCAAATTTCTCCGCAGAATGCAGAGCAGCATTACCATATCCGCGGAGGAGCTTCCCGAATCACGGAACCTTCTTGAAAGAGAGTATGCATCCCTTATTAAGAAGCTTCATGAGGATAAGGCGAAAAATATAACTGCATTTGACAATGAAAAGAGCGGGCTCATCGACTATTTCACCATGTGGGTGCATCAAATCAAGACGCCTATTGCGGCAATGAGACTGCTGATGCAGTCGGAGGATGAACCGGGCGAGCACATGGAGGAGCTTTCTGTGGAACTGTTTAAAATCGAGCAGTATGTGGAAATGGTGCTCCAATATCTCCGCTCCGACAGCAGCTCTACGGATTATGTTCTCAGGGAATACAATCTTGATGACATAGTGAGGCAGGCGGTCAGAAAGTATGCGAAGCTGTTTATTCATAAAAAAATAAGACTTGATTACAGAGATTTAAACTGCAGTGTACTGACAGATGAGAAATGGACTGTATTCGTCATAGAGCAGATATTGTCCAATGGACTCAAGTATACGGATAAGGGTGAGATACGTATATATATGGAGGAATACGGAACAAAGACATTGGTTATAGAGGATACGGGTATTGGAATAAAATCTGAGGATTTGCCCAGGGTTTTTGAAAGCGGGTTTACCGGATACAACGGAAGGAAGGATAAGAAATCCACAGGAATAGGATTATATCTTTGCAAGAGAATTCTAAAGAAACTTTCTCATTCCATAAGTATAGAATCCGAAGCGGGAAAGGGAACGAAGGTTAGAATCTGCTTTGACACAGTTAGGGTTGAAATAGAATAACCATTGACCTTACAATTTTGTAAGGTTAGCGGCGCAAATGTAAGCCAAAGCTATGGCAGCATACTTCTTCACTTTGCTATACTTGAACAAAACGGTATCGGAGAAAAAATAATGGCGATTTTAGAAGTAAATAATCTTAAAAAAATTTATACGGCACGTCTTGCCGGAAATAATGTTCAGGCTTTATCAAATGTATGTTTTTCTGTTGAGCAGGGCGAATATGTGGCGATCATGGNNGAATCCGGCTCCGGAAAAACAACGTTGCTGAATATACTTGCAGCTTTAGATAAGCCAACAAGCGGTGATGTCCTTTTAAACGGTAAGAATATAGTTTCCATAGATGAAAAGGAGATTTCAGCGTTCAGGCGAAATAATTTAGGATTTGTATTTCAGGACTTCAATTTGCTGGATACATTTTCGGTGAGGGATAATATATTTCTTCCTTTGGTTTTATCAGGTAAGAAATATGAAGAAATGGAAGAAAAGCTACTGCCTATTGCACACAAGCTCGGTATCGGAGATATTTTGGAAAAATTTCCATATGAGGTGTCAGGAGGTCAGAAGCAGAGGACAGCAGTAGCCAGGGCACTTATTACCGGACCTAAGCTTATTCTTGCAGG
>DOON01000273.1:0-635 GCA_003514865.1 Clostridiales bacterium | reverse complement strand
AATATTAAAAAAAACAGCAAGTTTTATTTTCCGTACCTGCTCACCTGTGTTTTGACCTCGGGAATGTTTTACATCATGTGTATGATTGCTGTCAGTGAAGGATTAAATTCCATGATGGGAGCAGAAGCAGTATCTTTTATTCTTATGTTCGGCACTATAGTTATAGGTATATTTTCAGTCATATTTTTATTTTATACGAACAGCTTTCTGATGAAGCGGCGAAAAAAGGAAATAGGCCTTTACAATATACTGGGTATGGAAAAAAGGCATATTTCAATGATATTGCTTTATGAAACACTGATAACGGGGGTAGGTACTATTGCGGCCGGTCTCATAACAGGGATTTTATTCAGCAAGCTGATTTTTCTGCTCTTGTATAAAATAATTCAGTTCAAGGTCCCTCTGGGCTTTTATATAAGCGGATTTTCAATGGCAGTTACATGCCTGCTGTTTTTCGGCATATTCTTTTTAACTCTGCTTTTCAATTTGTGGCAAATCAGGCTCACCAACCCCATTGACCTTTTAAAGGGCAGTAGTGTTGGAGAGCGTGAACCTAAGTCAAAGCTTGTAATTGCCCTTGTGGGTGCAATTACTCTGGGAGCAGGATACTATATTGCAATAACAACCGAATCCCC
>DOON01000265.1:262-6497 GCA_003514865.1 Clostridiales bacterium | reverse complement strand
GACCCATTTTATCAAGCTCGTTCATAACCGCATAAACGCCGCCTGCCTCGTCCAAATCCTCTATAAATGTATCTCCTGCTGGAGCCAGATGGCAAAGGTTCGGAGTTTTGGCGCTTATTTCGTTTGCTATATCAAGATTTAAGTCTATGCCCGCCTCATGTGCTATGGCAGGAAGGTGGAGCATGCTGTTTGTGCTGCAACCTAATGCCATATCCACAGCCAGCGCATTCATAAAGGCTTCCTCAGTCATTATGTCCTTAGGCTTGATACCTCTTTCTACAAGCTCCATTATTTCCATGCCCGCATGTTTTGCAAGTCTTATTCTTTCCGAATACACTGCCGGAATTGTACCATTTCCCTTCAGTCCCATGCCCAGAGTTTCTGTGAGGCAGTTCATACTGTTTGCTGTATACATACCGGAGCATGAGCCGCATGTGGGGCATGCCTTGTTCTCATATTCCTCAACCTCTTCAAGTGTGAGCTTTCCTGCATTATATGCTCCCACAGCTTCAAACATATCTGACAGGCATGTCCTCTTCTGTCCCATTTTTCCCGCAAGCATAGGACCTCCGCTAACGAACACAGTAGGTATATTCACCCTTGCCGCAGCCATTAAAAGGCCGGGAACATTTTTATCGCAGTTGGGAACCATAACAAGTCCGTCAAATGCGTGTGCCAATGCCATTGCCTCTGTGGAATCGGCAATGAGCTCCCTGCTTGCAAGGGAATACTTCATGCCCATATGTCCCATTGATATACCGTCACACACAGCTATTGCCGGAAACACAACAGGTGTTCCGCCTGCCATGGAAACGCCCATTTTCACCGCGTCCACAATTTTATCCAGGTTCATATGTCCCGGAACAATGTCACNNCGAAAAAAATAAATTTTTGAACTCTGTCCCTGTAACGTGGGAGCACGTCCTCACCTACTTCTTTCGGCTCGGAAGCTCAGGAGTGATCATTATACCCTTCAGCACCGGTTCACACCACCCACCGGCTCTCTTTGGCTGTTTCAGGGAACTTTTGTCTCCTTCAAAGCTTTTTGATTTTTATCATTATATACACTTTGGACAGCCATTGTCAACACCTTTTTTAATTTAATTATAGCTAAAATTATATTGCCTATTATGTCATATTACGATATAATACTACAGTCAAAGATAAATATTAATGCATCAATATATCATGGATAATATGGTTCCAAAGTTTCTACCAAACAACCGTAAATTGTTTGACTATTGATTATCTGCTGTATTTGATGCGAATAGTTTCTATTCGCTTTTTTGTTTCCTTGTAATAATTATTAGTTTATACAGGCAGACTATTAGTATTTAAAAACATAGGAGGAATAATGGATAATTTTTTTAAACTCAAAGAAAACGGCACAAATGTATCAACAGAAATTATGGCCGGTTTTACAACCTTTTTTGCGATGTCCTACATCATATTTGTTAATCCGGCAATTCTATCGGCAACAGGAATGCCGTCACAGGCAGTTTTTTTAGCAACAATTATTGCTGCGGCAATAGGAACACTTGTAATGGGGCTGTTTGCCAACGTTCCATACGCACAGGCGCCTGGCATGGGGTTAAATGCATTTTTTACATACACGGTGGTATTTGCTCTTGGATTCACATGGGAGCAGGCATTGGCTCTGGTATTCATCTGCGGATTATTGAATGTATTCATAACCGTTACAAAAATAAGAAAAAGCATTATAAAAGCAATTCCTGAAAGCCTGCAGAATGCAATAAGTGGCGGAATCGGAATATTCATAGCATACATAGGAGTCAAGGGAGCAGAAATAATTCAATTTACTTCCGAGGCGAAAGATATTATTTCAGTAAACGGCCAGCCCTTTGCCGCTGCCGGCACATATGACGGCATATTCGCGGTGGTAACAGGCGGAGGCATCATCCCTGCACTTGTTGATTTCACAAATCCATCTACACAGCTTGCACTCATAGGTCTAGTGCTTTTGGTGGTAATGCTTGTATTGAAGGTTAAGGGTGCCGTACTCATAAGCATCGTTGCAACAACACTCATAGGAATACCATTCGGAGTTGTGAACCTTTCTAATGTGTCACTTAGCTCAGGCGGGCTGACAGAATCATTTTCACAGCTTGGAGTAACATTTGGTGCTGCCTTCGGTCCAAATGGCATGCAGTCTCTATTCTCCGATCCTTCCAGAATTCCTTTGGTTATAATGACCGTATTTGCGTTCAGTTTGTCAGATACGTTTGACACAATAGGAACATTCATAGGAACAGGAAGAAGAAGCGGAATATTCAGCGAGGAAGACCAGAAATCCCTTGAAACAAGCACAGGCTTCAAATCAAAAATGGATAAGGCGCTGTTTGCCGATGCAATTGCAACATCTATAGGTGCAATATTTGGAACTTCAAACACCACAACATACGTCGAAAGTGCGGCAGGTATAGGCGCAGGCGGAAGAACGGGACTTACCAGCGTTGTAACCGCTCTGTTATTTATTGCATGCATATTGATTGCTCCAATTGCAGGAATGGTTCCCGCAGCAGCAACATCACCTGTACTCATAATAGTTGGAGTAATGATGATGTCCTCATTTACAAAAATAAACTGGGAAGACCTTGACGAAGCTATACCGGCGTTCTTCGCATCAGTGTTCATGGGCTTCGGCTACAGCATTTCCTACGGAATAGCTGCAGGCTTCATTTTCTACTGCTTGGTAAAGGTGTGCAAGGGACAGTTCAAGGATGTTCATCCAATATTGTTCGTATCCACCCTGCTATTTTTACTGAACTTCGTTGTTCTGGCTATTATTGCTTAAGCTAAAGAGATTTCATCAATCTTAGGAATCCAATATGGATTCCTCTTTTATTTTGACGTTCAAATAAATTTCCTTGCAATTTTTCCCTCATTTGTTTTTAGCTTACATTGCTAATCTTGCATTTATGTGACACGTTAGATAATAAAATTGCAAAAGTAACTGTTTTCCTTTATATTTTTTATTATTTTTTGCATTTTATGGTTTACAAATTGCATTTTAGGTGATATAATAAGTTATCAAACAAATACGGAGGATTATCATGAGCGTGATGGTGAAGGATATAAGAGAAGTTGTTGCAAAAATGACTTTCAATAAATGCGGCGCAATAACATGCATTCACAATGTTGACGGCAAATGCATGGAGAAAAAATGCGAAATGCACGAAAGAGGATTAAGAAAAGAAGAAGATTAATTATAATAAACGGAAGCCTCATATTGAGACTTCCGTTTCTGTTTTATATTTNNCCGCCTATTTCCTCTGTCTGTATAATGTCCAGATATTTAAGAGCTTCTATTGCGTCCCAGAACATCATTTCGTTTCCTATGAGCTCAGTAATTCCCGAACGATCAAACATTTCTCTGACACTTGGCTGCACTCCGCACAACAGGACGCTTGTGCCGCCGTTAATGATTTTGCCCACCACGTCCTTGAATTCGCTTACGGCAGATTCATCGATGGTTGTAACAGCCCTCATAGATATAATTACATTTTCGGAGCTTTCTGCATGCTCCGCAAGATTCTTAAGCTTTTCTCTTGTTACAAAGAACAGCGGACCCGTCAAATAAATTATTTTTGTATTCATGTGGTCTGCAGAAACCTCATGACCCTTTATTCTTTTTAAATCCACAGGGCTTACATCAATTTTAAGCTCCGTGTTTTTAACTATAAACATCATCATTCCTAAAAATACACCGATTAAAATGGCAATGGTAAGGTCGAACATAACCGTGGCAACCATTGTAATCGTAAATTCAAGTATTGCTATCCCGAACTTTCTTCCGAATATAAATTTTATTTCCTTCCATTCATTCATGCGCCATGCAGTAACCATCAGCACACCTGCCAGTGCGGACATAGGTATTTTAGAAATAAATTTTCCTAAAAAGAGCATGGAGAACAGCAGTCCCATTGACTGCACTATGGAAACAAGCCGCGTCTGTCCCCCTGACTTCAGACCAACACTTGTTCTGGCAAGGACCGCAGATGCCGGAATACCTCCGAAGAATGGAATCACGATGTTTCCAATTCCCTGAGCAATCAATTCTCTGTCAGCATTCAACGGCTGGTTTTTTATTTTTCCCGCAGATGCACCGCAAAGCAAGCTTTCAATCATGCACAGCATTGCAATGCTCAATGCCGGGCTTATGAGTGCAAATATTTTTCCTATAGATAAGGAGCTCAGCAAGAGTCTGTTGTCAAGAAAGACGGTACTTGGAATTTCGCCTACAAGCTTCACCGGAAAATCAACTANNGAGGCCAATATCGCTATCATGGTACCCGTAGGGCCCGAGACTTGGTACGATGCTCCCGCCAGGCCTCCCATTACAAGCCCTGCTAATATTGCCGAAATAATTCCGCTGGGTGCTCCCGCCCCAGAGCTCACACCGAATGCAAGAGCAAGTGGCAGAGCAACAGCAGTCACCGTAAGTCCCGCCAAAATGTCTCCGGAAAGCTTCTTAACACTATAGCCTCTGAATTCAAGGCTTAAATCCTGAAAATAATGTTTTACCATTTCCATCTCCAATAAAAAATATAATAACAAATGAATAGTATCACATTATCATGAAATTAACAACTGCAATATCGCTTAAAAAGCTGAATTTCCAATGATTTTTATGCAAACCTTTCCACAGAAGGCATTCTGAACTCGCCAAAACATGCACTCCCGCTGCCACATACAAAGAAAAGACTCCCTTGATATTTTCAAAGGAATCTTTTTGTTAGCAGACTGTTGAAAAAGTTCGCCTGCATGGCACTGTCGTCTAAACGGTAACGCAACAGGCAGGCTTTTCGGCAGTCTAAAGTATTATTTTATCTATTGTTATATCGCTCAAGTCTTTGCAGCCTGACATAATCATTATATCTCTCAGCTCTGCTCCTATTTTTTCGGTGTAAAGCTCAACGCCTTCTGCTCCTCCGCCAAATGCAGCTATAACATATGGTCTTCCTATGAGCGCTGCGTCTGCTCCCAGTGCAATAGCCTTGAATACATCTGCTCCTGAACGGATTCCTCCGTCAACAAATATTTTCAACTTGTCACCAACTGCCTCTCTTATTTCAGGAAGAACTGAGCAGGTTGCCGGAGCATGCTCAAGAACTCTTCCTCCGTGGGAAGAAACAACAATACCGTAAGCTCCCGCTTCCATTGCTTTTTTTGCTCCTTCGGCAGTCATTACACCTTTAACTATGAATGGTACCTTTGTGAATTTCGTAATTTCCGAAAGTTCCTCAACACTCTTTGCCGATACAGGCTTTCCTGCAAGCGCCAGGTTAATGAGTCCAGCAGAGTCAATATCCATTGCAAATGCCATAGCTCCGGCCTCCTCGAGCAATTTTACCTTCTCAAATACCTTTTCATTTTTCCACGGCTTGATTGTGGGTACCGCTTTGCCGCCAGCTTCCTTGATTACAGGAAGGCTGTCCAGAAAAAAACTGTCGTTGGCGCCGTCTCCCGTGAACGCTGCTGTTCCGGCCTTGTTCGCGCCAAATACAACTGCCTCGTCATACTCCCTTTCGGTTATGGCTCCGTTATAGTTTAGGTTCATTCCTCCTATTGGAGCAACAAAAAACGGATATTTGAATGTTTGTCCAAGTAATGAAACCGAAGTATCCTGACCTTTATTTTCATAAATAGTATCAAGCTTGATTTTTACTGAGGATAAAAAGTCCAGACAGATTTTAAAGGCAGCTCCGCCTCCCTTACCACCTGTGCCTGGTATTTCTCCTCTGCATACAACTCCGTTGCACTCTTTGCATACCCTGCACTGCGGTGCTATTTTCTCCCTTGCATTTCCCAGCAATTCGTGATAATTCATACTTCCTCCCTTAGCAGAACAGCCTCCCTTCAGCTTATTGATACTTATAGGAGGCTGTTCACATTTATTTTTTATTATTTACTTTTTAATTGTTCTAACCTTTCAAATACCTTATCCATCATGGACTGATATTTTTCAAGCTTTTCCTTTTCTTCGGCAACTACGCTCTCGGGAGCCTTGCTTATGAATTTCTCATTGCTCAGCTTGGATGTAGCTCTCTGGAGCTCGCCTTCAAGCCTGGATTTTTCCTTTTCAAGTCTTTCCAGCTCTTTTTCATAATCTATCAAATCCGAAAGGGGCAAATAAATTTCTGTTCCATCTATTACTGAGGATGCGGTGTCCTCTCCCGCCATGGACTTGTCGGATACAATCTTAACCTCGGTT
>DOON01000265.1:0-219 GCA_003514865.1 Clostridiales bacterium | reverse complement strand
TCAATGTACCAGTCGCAGTACTCATTCCAGATAAAATCATAAACTCTCTGTGCGGCAAGACCAAGTTCAAACTTATCAAGATTTTCCTTAGCTTCCTTTGCTGCCTTGTTAACTCTCGAAATTATCCATTTATCTTCAGGAGCATAATTCTTCTCGGCTGTCTGTGCATCCACCAGATCGCCCTGAATATTCATGAGTACAAATCTTGATGCATTCCAT
>DOON01000010.1 GCA_003514865.1 Clostridiales bacterium | reverse complement strand
AAATACAAGCCGGACGGAATCATCAACACAGGAGTTGCGGGGAGTCTGAGCTCAGATCTTGATATTGCCGACATTGTAATCTCTGACAATGTCGTTCAGCACGATATGGACACCACAGGTATCGGAGATCCCTTGGGACTCATATCCGGATTAAATATCATAAATATCCCGTGCTCAGAAAAGCTGGTCAAAAAAATAGAAACCTCGGCTAAAACTCTTGAGGAAACAAATGTGTTTGTAGGAACTGTTGCATCCGGAGACCAATTCATATGCAGCCGTGACAGAAAGGACCACATCGTGAAAAATTTCGGCGCACTTTGCGCTGAAATGGAGGGTGCGGCAATAGGTCATGTATGCTATCTGAACAATGTTGATTTCTGCATCGTAAGAGCAATTTCCGACAAAGCAGACGGCTCGGCTCACATGGATTTTCCTGCTTTCGTAAAAATAGCGGCAAAAAAATCTATTAAGCTTATAAATACATTTTTAATGAACTTATAAAGGCATTCACCCAGAAAAAATTATCACCTGCATCGGACAATCCGATGCAGGTGATTTTTTAAGGAACTAATATTTCTATGGCTTTGTTCACTGACGATATCTTAACGGGCATATAGCCCCACATATCTCCGTCAGTATCTATCGGCAGATGCCCGTCGCACCTGATTTCAATATCTTTTCCCTGGCAATAATGAACCTTCGGGTGGCTTATGTGCTGCCCGTTGAATACCCTTGTAAATATCTGAAGAAGATCTGCATTGCCTGCCTTTTCAAATATTACCACATCCAGAATTCCGTCATTGATTTTAGCTTTGGGACAGAGATTCTTAAATCCTCCGGCGCCCGAGGAATTAATAACCAGAAACAGGAGAGTGTTGTAGTTATATTCCACACCGTCTATAATGTAGGTTATATCATTGGTGTTCAGAAGCTGTCCGGGAACTTCAAATGCGGCCTTGAAATAATAGGCATATTTCCCCAATATAGTCTTTTCCTCTANNTGATGCCGTTCACAATCTCATGGACAGTCCCGTCTCCCCCGCATGAAATTATCATGTCATAGCCTTCCATACATCCTCTGATAGCGGCCTCTTCTCCGTCATTCTTTCTCTTCGTGGCATAAGATGTAAACTCCACATCTTCCAGCTCCAGCACAGTTTCGGCAACATGAAACATTCTCTGCCCCGCCATTTCATTTCCGGAAGTGGGATTATATATAACAAAGTACCTTTTCATATATTATCACCTATTATCTTTTGATGTTATTAATAATATGATATCACAGTTTTACCAAATATCAACACTAAAGAAGCGGAGCAAGAAGCCGGCTCACGGATTCCTTGAAGCGTATAACTATTCCCCTTTCCAGATACAGCTCACGGGTGAGCTCAAGTGAATAATTCAAATCCTCCGTAAAAATATCCCGCAGTGCCGAGGAAGTGCCTGTATCATAAATAAGTGCATTGCATTCGAAATTCAGCCTGAAGCTGCGCATATCAAAATTTGCTGTGCCCACGGAAGAAACTGTTCCGTCAATAACAAGTGTCTTGGCATGCAAAAATCCGTTTTCATAGGTATATACCTTCACTCCGTACTGCAGAAGGCTTCCGCAGTACCAGTATGTGGCCCAGTACACAAAAGGATGGTCAGGCTTGCAGGGTATCATGATGCTGACATCCACTCCCGACATTGCCGCAATTTTAAGAGATTCAAATACACTGGCATCCGGAACGAAGTACGGCGTCTGAATCAATATGCTTTTCTTCGCCGAGTTAATCATTTTCACATAGCTGCTTTTGATTACCTCATCCTGCTTATCGGGTCCGCTGCTTATAACCTGAATTCCGATGCTGCCCCCTCTGTCACTGTCCGGAAAATATTCAGGAAGAAACATGAGATCCTCCTTGGAGGCATATCCCCAGTCAAGAAAAAAGCGCGTCTGAAGGTCTACTACGGCATCCCCCGAAATACGCACATGAGTATCTCTCCAGTTGCCTATTTTTTCATTCATGCCAATATACTCATCTCCTACGTTGAAGCCCCCTATATAAGCTGTCCTGCCGTCAATAACCACAATTTTACGGTGGTTTCTGTAGTTTATTTTAAAGTTGAAAAACGGCTNNCGGAAGGCTGCTGGCAAAGAATACTGCAACCTTAACACCGGATTCTTTTAAATGCTCTATATCCTCACACTTCAGTTGCCTTCCACCCACGGAATCATACAGCAGCCTGACCTCAACTCCCTCTCTTGCTTTTTCAGACAAAAGCTTCATCAGGCTCCTTCCCAGATTATCGTTTTTAATTATATAGTATTCCATATGCACATGATGCTTTGCATTTTTTATATCGTCAAACAAATTGCTGAACTTATCATGTCCGTCCGTGTAAATCTTAATCTCGTTGTTCTGAGTATATGAAAAGTCATGAAAAAACAGGTTCATCTTTATCAGGTCCTTGAAATTTTCAACATTTTTATCGTTGAACATAAGCCCTCCCGTATTAAAGAGCTTACGTTGGATGCTGATGTAATTCCCAAATGTTTTCTTTGCATATATTTTCATTGTAAACAGCTGTTTTCTGCTAGAATTTTGAGCAAGCAGCAGGTAGAACAAAAAACCAAATCCAGGGAATATGAGCAGAACCAGTACCCATGCAAGNNCCATTACTATGTTAACCGTATAAATAAATGAAACCGAACCGAAAAAATCGAACATTGCCGCCTCCCTTCCCATTTTATTATTACTTAAATATTACTTATTATACTTTTTGTTACTCGTATTGAAATTTTATGTATTATATGCTAATATGTCATTTGACGACACAGCACGACACAGATTATTACATTGACAAAGGCAGGTTATAATGGAAAAAACACCTTCAAAATACATAGTGCTGGCAGGAACATTTTTTACCTCGCTATCTTCAATAATAATAAGGTTTTCAGAAGCTCCGGCACTTGTGATATCGGCATACAGAATGCTGTTTACATCATTGCTTCTGCTGATTCCCGTAATGCTTAAGAGCCGCGGTGAATTCAGGAATATCACAAAAAAAGAATATATGCTGTGCGCAGTCAGCGGAATTTTTCTCGCTCTGCACTTTGCTTCATGGATTTCGTCAATAAAGATGACAACCATCGCAAACTCCACAATATTGGTCTCTTGCAGCCCTATATTTGTAGCGTTGGCAGNNTTCTTCACTAGGGAAAAGATCAGCCGGAAAATGGCTGTCGGAATATCAATGTCTCTTGCAGGTACTGTAATAATAGCCACAGGCTCTCTTGGGAACTCCGCAAGCAACATGATGCTTGGCAACACACTGGCATTTCTGGGCGCCGTATTTGTAGCAGGATACCTGGTTATAGGAGGAGTTGTGAGAAAAAATATAAGCGCAGGCGTATATGTGTTCATAGTTTATTCCGTATCCACGGCAACTCTGTTCATTATGTGCCTCGTTTCAAAAACACCCATTTATCCTTATTCGACCAAAGAATTCATGCTTTTTGCGGCACTGGCGTTTTTCTGCTCAATCCTGGGTCACACGGTATACAATTACATGGTCAAATATGTGTCATCGACTCTCATATCTGTGTCAACCCTCAGTGAGCCCATATTTGCAAGCATTATGGCAATCATTGTTTTCAGGGAAATACCTTCTGCCCACACCGTCATAGGTGGATTGGTAATTATAGCAGGTATATTTTACTACCTGGTAACTAATAATAAGGAAAATACGTCTTCAAATGCAAGGAATACAAAATGAATTATGAAATTACAGGCGGCTTAGTAACAGAACCTGCCTCTCTAAAGGATTGCTTAACACCATTTTTATTATTGATTTTATCCGCTTTGTTTATTCCTGCTGCATATATATTTGTTGCAGCAGTTTTTATTGTGGGACTCTTCAGAAAAAACAGCAGAGTAAAGGAAATGAGCAGGCTGGATATGTTGGTATATGCTTATGTGGCAACAGGTTTAATATCTTCAGACTATAAGTTGATTTCCGCGGTCTATGCCGCAATAATGCTGCTCTGCCTATATGCCTTCCATATATTCAGCTCATTGAATTCAAACCAACTGGGTAAATTAAGAAACTTGCTTCTCATTGTATCATTGGCTGTATTTATCATAGGAATGCTGCAATATTTCAGCCCCGGATTCTCCATACCCTCCAAGTGGGTTGATTCCGGTGAATACAGCATCAACAGGCGCATTTACTCTACATTTTACAATCCTAACGTCTTTGGCTTCTATATAAGCTTCATTATTTTAATAGCGTGCGAAAGCCTAGACCTCAGGAAGATAAATCTTGAATCCGCGGTGTTTGTAATAGGCACAGCCTGCTTAATCCTGACATTTTCAAGGACAGCGTGGGTATCCCTGCTGGCAGGATTATCAGCTGCAGCTCTGCGGGACAAAAAGTACATAAAATATATTTTGATATTAACCATAGCCATATTTGGTACAGATGCGCTGATGGGAATAGGCAGGGCAAACCCGGCAAGGGCAATGGAGGACAGCTCCTTTCTGTACAGGCTGGATGTGTGGAAAGCCTGCATTGAAATAATAAAGGACAACTTTGTATCAGGCATAGGATTTGGAACACTTTTCATGCACNNCGTCATCCGTAAGCACAAAAATAGAGCATTGCCACAACATATATCTTCAGATTTTAACTGAAACAGGATTTCTGGGTTTCTCAATATTTTCGATAATTGCAGCAGGCATTTTTAAAAAGCTGCGAAATATCACCGCCTTTGCCGTGCTGTCCATGACCATGGTTAGCGGATTAGTTGATTCCGTCCCCTTAACTCCCCAAATAATGATAATGCTGAGCATGTATGCAGGAACGCTGAATGAGAAAAGATCATTCCCGGATTAATAGGAATGACCTTTTTTATTTCTTTTTTTATTTCTTGTTTTCAATTGATGCCTTTATCAGATTTCTGAACAACGGATGACTTCTTGTTGGTCGTGACTTGAATTCCGGATGGAACTGCGCTGCAACAAACCATGGATGGTCCTTGAGCTCCACAATTTCAACAAGCCTGTTATCCGGTGATGTTCCGGAAATTATCAGCCCGTTTTTCTCGCATACTTCCCTGAATTCATTGTTGAACTCAAATCTGTGTCGGTGTCTTTCATTAATCATGTCCGCACCTTCATATGCTTCCTTGGCCTTTGTTCCATCAACAAGCCTGCATGGATAGCTGCCCAGTCTCATTGTTCCGCCCTTGTTCTCCACATCTTTTTGATCGCTCATAATATCTATTAAAGGATGTTCTGTTTCNNGTCCATTTTCTCTTGCATATCTGGCAGCCAATATCTTGCCATCTATTCCTCTGTCTCCGAAGCCTCCCGGAACCAATATTCCGTTGCTGCCCCTGAGTATTTCTTCATAGTTGCTTTCATTCACTTCATCTGAATGCACCCAATCTATCTCAACTTCAGCTGAATTGTCTATACCTGCATGCTTCAGAGCTTCTGCAACCGAAAGATAAGCGTCCTTCAGCTCGACATACTTGCCCACCAGCGAAATCTTAACATGGTGCGCAGGATTTTTAGAGCGCTGAACCATGTCCTTCCACTCTGTCAAATCAGGCTCCTTGCAATTCATTCCGAAGTGATTGCATACTATCTTATCCAAACCTTCCTTTTCAAGAAGAAGGGGTATGTCATACAGTGAATCCGCATCCGTATTCTGGATTACATGCTGCTTGTCAACGTTGCAGAACAATGCTATTTTAGCCTTCAGGTCATCACTTATTTCCTTCTCTGTCCTGCACACCAGGACGTCAGGCTGTATTCCTATACTCAAGAGCTCCTTTACGCTGTGCTGCGTGGGCTTTGTTTTAAGCTCTCCAGCCTTTGACAGATAAGNNTACAGTAGCGACTCTTTTTAACAGGCCTTTTATTTCGTTGGTTATATGGGGAATTACTTGGACTGTTCCTCCCAAATAATCTCCTCTTCTTTCCTTGTTTAAAACAGACCAGTAGACCTTTCCTGATGTTATGCTGCTGTACTTGGTTAAATCAATGTCCACTATTCTCTCATAGTGACCTAAGTCCAGATCTGTCTCCGCTCCGTCATCCGTAACATAAACCTCACCGTGCTGATAAGGGCTCATTGTACCCGGGTCCACGTTCAAATACGGATCAAATTTCTGAAGAGTAACCTTAAGTCCTCTTGCTTTAAGCAGCCTACCCAACGACGCTGCCGTTATCCCCTTGCCTAACGAAGATACGACTCCTCCCGTTACAAAAATATATTTTGGCATTTTTTCCTCCTGTTTCTCCATCCTGCTACCGTTCTAAATATTTGATAATCCCCTTAAACATAAAAACAGAGACAAAAAAGGGGTTTTTTTTTTAGTCTCTATCATAAACATATATAGTTCGTCAAAAAATAAAATTATATAATTTATATAAATATTACTTTCCAATTCTATATTAAAAAAAGTAAAAGGTCAATGGTTTTTTTAAAAAATTTTATGCCAAAGTTGTACTATCGGAATGTATAGCGCATATACATTTATAAAAGAATGCGAACACATCTGTATCATAAAGGAGGATTCAACTTGTTTAAATTAATAGGCGATACTTTTAATATTAGTGAAATCATTGACTCAAATTCCGCTGAGGTTATGCTGGAAAACGAATTTGCACTTTCTGACAATACTCCGGCCATAGAAAAAATAATATCTGCAGAGGGCAAAGCAAAAATTGATAAAACTTCAGTGAAGAATGATGCCGTTGTTGTGGAAGGAACATTGGTTTACAACATAATTTACCGTTCAAATGATGAGGATATCATGGCAAATTCCATGTCCGGAAAAATCCCGTTCACCGAGGAGATTCCGGTTTCGGGAGCCAGAGAAGGAATGGAAGCACAGTCTGCCGCGTATATTGATTACATAGATGCCGAGAATCTGAATGACAAAAATTACATGGTAAAATCGGTTATATTGCTTGATACTGATGTAATAAACAAGCATCCAGTAAACTTTGTATCAAACCTCGAGTCAGACGGCAGCTTTCAAGCAAAGACCCAAAATGTGAAATACACTGACCAGGCGTCCATGCTGTCAGAGGAAATAACCATCAACGATGCCGTGGAGCTCAGCAAGGGTTCTGATGAAATATCCAGAATACTGAAATCAGAATCTGAGGTATTCATTACAAGCATTGATTCTCTGGATGATAAAATGCTTGTTGAGGGAACCTGCAAGGTAGGCTTTTTATACACAGAGGACAACAGCCTGAACGCGGCGGCATACGTGGCTGAGGAGTTTCCTTTTACACATTACATTGAGGTGAAGGACTCAGGCGATAATGTGCTAAAGGACATAAGTGTAGCATTAAATGAAATGACATACAACATCGCCGAAAATTATGACGGTGAAAAAAAACTGATTGAATTCAACCTGCCTTTTACGGTAAATGCAGCAATGTACAGTGTTGCGGAAAAAAATATAATAACCGACTGCTACTCCACCAGCTGCCTGCTGAATCTGGAGTCAGCAAAGGTAAAGCTGACATCCATGAACAACATTGTAAATAAGACAGTTAAATATGAAAATAATTTTGATGTTGTTTCCGGATCCATAAAGGATATATACACCGTAGATGTAAGCCCGAAAATTTCGGAAAAAAGAATTTTTGACGATAAATACGTTGTTGATGGCTTTCTGGATGTGAATTTGCTGTACCTTAACGGAGAAATCAACAAAATTGACAAGGCCTATGCATCACTACCATTTACGGCTTCCATAGATTTAAAGGAAAGCGAACTGTCCGATGACATCACATCAAATGTGAATATTGCAAAATGCGGAGCATACAGAAAGGGAAGCAATTCTGTCATAGTCAACTGCGATATAAACGTTGGAATGAAAATGAGAGGCAACAACGAAATTTCCGTCATCAGCAACATAACCGAGGAAGGCCCAATAGAAAGAAGCAAGATGCCAAGTCTCGTGTTCAGAGTTGTTCAGCCGGGAGAAACAGCGTGGGATATTGCAAAGAACTATAATCTGTCAATCAATTACCTGAAGGAATTGAACGATATTCCCGAAGACAATGCACTTGCACCCGGAACGAAAATAGTAATAGCAAGAATGGCGTAATCGTGAAGCATAAAAAATACTAAAAAAATTAAGGGCGCTCAGCGCCCTTTTTAATTGATGTGTTACTTCTGTATATTTCCAAACTTCGTGTACTGGCTTATCCATGCGAGCTCTACGGTTCCCACGGGGCCGTTTCTCTGCTTGGCTATGATTACATCGGTAATTCCTTTTTTCTCAGACTCTTCCTTGAAGTAGTATTCGTCTCTGTAAAGCATGAGTACAACGTCCGCGTCCTGCTCTATTGCTCCTGACTCTCTCAGGCCAGACATTATAGGTCTGTGGTCCTGACGGAGCTCCGGCGCACGGGACAGCTGGGACAAAGCCATTACGGGGCAGTCCATTTCCCTTGCCAGGGCCTTCAGACCACGGGATATGTTTGAAATTTCCTGCTGCCTGTTGGTTGAATTCGTTCCGTCTGACATAAGCTGGAGATAGTCTATAACTATTAAATCCAATCCCTTTTCCATTTTAAGACGTCTGCATTTTGACATGAGCTCAAAAACAGAAATAGCCGCTGTATCGTCAATAAAAATTTTTTGGTTGGAAACAGTGCTCATTGTGGATATAAGCCTTGTCCAATCCTCGTCGTCAAGATTTCCCGTCCTGAGCTTTGAGCTGTCAACCATGGATTCCATACTTATAATTCTCTGAACATACTGCTCCTTGGACATCTCAAGACTGAACAGCGCCACGGAAGCACCGGTTTTAACGGCATTCATGGCTATGTTCAGGGCAAGTGCTGTCTTTCCCATTGACGGTCTTGCCGCAAGCAGCACAAGGTCAGACCTCTGGAGTCCCGAGGTCATTCTGTCAAGGTCGGTGTAGCCTGTGGTGAGACCTGTTATGCTACCCTTGTTCATTGCTCTTTCCTCAAGAGCATTGAACACATTCATGAGCACGTCCTTGATTTCGGCAAAAGAATTTACGCTTCTGTTCTGAGATATGGAAAATATCCTCGATTCCGCTAACTCGATTATCTTCTGAACATCGTCGTTTTCCTTGTAGCCCTTTTCAATTATTTCTCCGGAAACACTTATGAGCTTGCGCAGGGTGGATTTTTCCCTGACAATGCCGCAGTATGCCTCAACGTTCTTTGAGGTTATTATATTTTCCGTTAATTTTGCCAGATATTCAAAACCACCTACATAATCGATTTTGCCTCTTTTTTTCAGCTCTTCTGCAACAATGAGGGCATCCACAGGCATATTCTGCATATGCACCTGTCTTATGGAGTCGAATATTTCTCTGTTTGCCTCGAAATAGAAATCCTCTGCCTTCAGTAAATTCATTACCTTCTCAACAGCGACATGGTCAATCAGAGCGGATGCAAGCACAGTCTGCTCCGCCTCGGCACTATGAGGCGGAACCTTTCCCATATTAATCAAATCAGACATTTCAATCCTCTTTTATTTTTCTGTAACTATAACTTTCACCTTTGCGTTAACCTGTGAATGAAGCTTGATTTTTACAAAGTATTCACCCACGGATTTTATAGGCTCATCCAAATCATATTTTTTCTTGTCAATGGCAAAACCGTGATCCTTTTCAATATACTCGGCAATTTCCTTCGTTGTTACGGCACCGAACAGCTTGCCGTTTTCTCCAGTCTTCGTCTTGATAACAACTGTGATCTTAGTTAATTCTTCCTCTAATTTCTTTGCCTCATCATATATTTCCTTTTCCTTTGCTTCTTGAAGCTGCTTTGCATTTTCCAGATTCTTTAGATTTACAGGTGTTGCTTCTATGGCTAAATTTTTAGGAAACAGGAAATTCCTCGCATATCCGTCCTTGGCATTTATGATATTGCCCTTTTTTCCTACATTCTTAACATCTTCCAATAATATTACTTTGGTTCTTCCTTGTTCTCCTTCTTGTAATGAGATATTGCTTCTATTAATTTATATTTTGCTTCATCCATATCATTGGTGGGTATCTGCGCACCTGCCATATTCAGGTGCCCTCCTCCACCGAGGCTCTCCATTATTACCTGTACGTTTATAGGTCCTGTGGAGCGTGCGCTTATATTTATATAGTCCTTGTTTCTCACAAGCACAAAGCTCATTTTAATGTCCTTTATAGTAAGAAGCTCATCGGCACCCTGTGCCGCTATAACGTTTGAATCCTCGGAAATTTCATCTATGTACGAAACTGCCGCGTCATCAAAGACTATTTCAGATCTTTCGATTATTTCAGTCTTCCTTTTCATTGATTCAAGACTCTCATTGAACAGCTCCTTGACATCGGTTGTGTCGGCGTTGTTCCTCCTCAGGAAGGATGCCGCCTCAAATGTTCTGACTCCTGTCTTGAATGTAAATGAGTTCGTATCCAGTACTATTCCTGCCAGAAGTGCATCCGCCTCAAATTTCGTCAGCTTAATATGATCCTCCATGTATTGAACAAGCTCTGAAACCAGCTCACATGTGGACGAAGCATAGGGCTCTATATAATCAAGCAGCGGATTTTCAATGTATTCCTCACTCCTTCTGTGATGGTCTATAAGAACTATTTTATCCACCTTGGTGAGAAGCTCGGGTGCTTCGGTGTAGCTGGGCCTGTGAGTGTCAAGCACAACCATCAGCGTGTTCTGGTCAATCATGCTCATTGCGGTTTCCGTGCTTATGATGGCATCCAGGTAATGGCTTTCCTCATGCTTCATGCGCTCATGCATATTTTTCAACGCATGGTTCACGGTATTGAGGACAATGTATGCCTTTTTTCCTCTGCTTCTTGCCATTGCATAAAGTCCTATGGAAGCGCCGAGACTGTCCATGTCTCCTACTCTGTGCCCCATTATTATCACACTTGAGCTCTGGTCCATTATCTGCCTTAAGGCGTAGGAAATAATTCTTGCCTTAACCTTGGTTCTCTTTTCAACAGCCTTGCTTTTACCGCCGTAGAATTTAACAGAGTTGATTCTCTTTACTACGGCCTGGTCTCCGCCTCTTCCAAGTGCCACATCCAATGCTCCCTTGGCGTACTCTAAAAGCTGTGTCAGATTCTTAGCCAGCACGCCTGTTCCTACACTGAGCGTAAAGTTGAAATCACCGGCTCCCTTCAGAGCCTTCACGTCCTCAAGCATTGAAAATTTTCTTGATTCAAGAGACTCTAAAAATCCGTTTTCAATCATCATCAGAAATCTCGCGGTATCATATCTCAGTACAAAACCGTTCATTTCAGAAGCATATCTGTTGAGTATTTTTTCAACCTCCGCAGTCATTGCGGATTTTTCGCCCTTGTCGAGCTTTTCCGATATTTCATCGTAATTATCTATCTGTACCAGCATCGCTACCGGACGTTCATCGTTATATTTAGCCTTAAGATTTGCAAATGCCGTATTTTCATTCCAATAGCACACATAGGAAACGCCTTCGCCGAATCGTCCCTCCTCGAGACTGTAGTACATAATATTGAATGTTTTTCCTGAATCGACAATTTCAACACTGCTTATTGTTCCTTCCCGGTTGTCTTCCATTGTTTTCACAGGGAAACCGCGGATAAACTCGTCGATATTTTCAATATTATCTATCTCATCCCCAACAAGCTCCTTGAACTTTTTATTGAACCAAAATATCTGACCGAATGGCCCTATTATGCTTATTGGTATGGGAGAATAGTAAAATGAGTTTACGGACAGGTTTTCAATATTTTTTGTATAATCAATTATGTACTTTTTCAGGTCCTTTTTTCTCTGCAGCTGCCTTCTGAAGGCGACAGCAGCAATGATTCCCAGTATAAGTGCTGCGGCAGCGGCATATATGTACATGCCATTAATCAGTAAAACCAGTATGGTAAAAATATTCAGCGCAAGATAAACCAAGCTGTCATCTCTCAAAAAATTAGGAGTTTTCTTATTATCCAAATTTCTGCCTCCTTTGACGGTTATACCGTCCTATTTATTTTTCTCAAATCTATTGCTAAATCTACCAGACCTGCCAGCGCAACAGCAAAGGCGAGACCCGGAATCATAAACAGCGAAATAAACAACAGCATGAATAACGAAATTCTTTTATATCCTGTGCTCATGCGGCTTCTCAGCACAAAAAACTTAGCAACGGCAAAGCCCTGCAAATACATTGCTATGAATAAAATCATAATTAAGTTTGTCTGAATGATACCTGCATCTATTCCGAAAAACCCAACCAGGTAGGACAAAAGCATCATTGCGGCAATTGCGGTCATAAATGTTCTCGGAAATGAAAAATATGCAATTCCCTCGTGAGGTCTAACGGTAATTGAGAATCGTTTCGCAAATTTAAACGCAACCATATAATTAACATATGCTGTTGCGACAGATGACACTATGAGCACCGCCGGAAATATATTTGAAATAAAGCTTATAATCATAGGCCCCATCTCATCATATGTTTTTATAACCTTATCTATATTTTCATTCTGCATCCCTGCGGGCATGCCTGACAGCATATCCTTTGTCATCTGGAAGCTCTCGGCATACATATCCTTGAGCTGCTGAAGAAAATTTATTCCTAAAAATGCGTCCATGAGCATTATCATGACTACAAATGAAATCATATATGCGGCTGAACCCATCAAAATGGTCCTGTTTGCATCCTTATCCCTGTATATTCCGTAGGAAAGGGCAACAGCCAGAGGGGTATACAGTATTATAAACATCATTCCGGATTGTATTCCCAAAAGTATTGCAATTATAATATCCGATGCTATGAGAGCCATGGCTGAATATTTGATGCCCTTTCGTTTAGCAAGTATAATTGCGGGGGTGGGATAAAAAAACATTACGACCGAAAAAAAAGATGCCAAGTACGCTATTACCACAAGTATTCCTGTTATCATAGCAGCTTCTGTCAAGCTTGATGTTTTATAATTTCTGTTCATTTTTCCCTCATTTTTAATTTTTCTGATTATACATTTTACCCTAAAAGCCTCTCAAAGTCAAAATTAATTTCCTCAATCTCCGCAAGGCATCTCATAAGGATAAAATCTATTGTTGGTTTAACATATATTATAATATAAATTACGGAATTATACAAAGAAATAAACGCTCAATTCCTGAAAATAAATGCTAACTTTCCTGCACGTGACAAAATTCGCATATTATCACATCTTTTTAAGCTATATTATTCCTTTACACTTTGTCCCTTTTGAAATATACTTATGTCAGTACTAAAGAAAGAGGTGGACTATGAAAAGAAAATTATGTTTAATTCTCGCAGTGATAATGATTTTATCTTCATTTGCATCAACAGCATTTGCTGCTGAAATAGATGAGAAAAAATTTGATACTGACATTGATTTTATGAAAAATGTTATTTACTTTGTGCTGGACAACTATCAGTATGAAGTAAATCAGGAAGACATACTGGACGGACTGTATGACGGATTTTTCGGAATACTCGATGATTACAGCACACATTACACGCATGAGGAATACTTGGCTCTGCTTGAAGATACTGCAGGCGAGTTCACGGGCATAGGTGTGCAAATTATAGACTCAAACGGAAGTATAGTCGTTATTACTCCCCTTCCCGGCTCACCGGCGCTGGAAGCAGGCATAAAGCCCGGAGACATCATTAAATATGTTGACGGTGCCGATATAACCGGACTTACTACGTCACAGGCATCACTGCTTATTAAGGGCGCGGAAGGAACCCATGTAAAAATAGGTGTGGTGCGCGGCGGAGGAACTCTGACATTTGATATAGTAAGAAGAGCCATCATAACAAGCGGCGTTGAAGGAAAAATAATGGACAACAATATGGGTTACCTGAAGGTTACGGATTTTTCAGACAACACTGTGGACCTTGTTAAAAAAGAGCTGGAAAAATTTGATGCCAGCGGCGTCAAAAAAATTGTAATAGACATGAGAAACAACGGCGGAGGAACGCTGGGCGCTGCGGTTGATATGCTCAATCTTTTCGTTACTGAAGGGCCCGTGGTATATGTTGATTACGCCACAGGCGAGGAAGATGTTTATGAAAGTACCCTGAAGGAACAGAAATATGAAATTGCCTTATTGATTAACGGTGGCAGCGCCAGTGCAACGGAAGTATTTGCGGGAGCTGTAAAGAACAAGAACGAGGGCATAATAGTGGGAACAAACTCATTCGGAAAAGGAGTTGTTCAGTCTCTTTATTCACTCCTTGACGGAAGCGGCGTTAAATTCACAACCGCGGAATATTTCTCCGTAGACAGAAAGCCTGTACATAAAATAGGAATTGCGCCTGACATAGCTGTTGAAAACCAGAAGGCGGATCTGTCAAAATATCCTTCATTCAGCAAAACAAAGAAGCCTGTGCTTGGAACAGTGAGCCTAGATGTGCTTGCTGCAGAAATGATTCTGGACACACTGGGATATGACGTTGGCGAGCCTGACGGAGTTTATGATCAGAAGTCCTTTGAACAGATTGTTAAATTCCAGGGAGACAACTTCCTTTACGCTTACGGAACAATTGATATAGCAACACAAAATGCGCTGTACAGGGCACTTCTCCAGCATTCCGAGA
>DOON01000184.1:1334-4833 GCA_003514865.1 Clostridiales bacterium | reverse complement strand
ATTTATAAAAGCATTGCATGCCAAGCTCCTGAAATAACAATAATCCGGAGGTTACAATGAAGCAAATCGCAATATACGGCAAGGGAGGTATAGGCAAGTCCACGGTCAGCGCAAATATATCCGCAGCCCTGGCGGCATTGGGTATAAAAGTGCTGCAGATAGGCTGCGACCCTAAGCATGATTCAACGAGATTGCTCATGCACGGTCAGAAAATTACAACAGTGCTGGACTATATACGCAGTACCAATCCTCTCGATTACAGAAAGGATGGCATACTATTCAGCGGGTTCAGGAACGTGGGCTGCGCGGAGGCAGGAGGCCCCGCTCCCGGCGTTGGATGCGCAGGAAGAGGCATCATATCCACCTTTGAATTGCTGGATACTCTCAATATCAAAAAAAATTACGACATGACAATATATGATGTGCTGGGAGATGTGGTTTGCGGCGGTTTTGCCGTTCCCATACGCAACGAATATGCCGATACAGTATTTATAGTAACCTCCGGCGAATTTATGTCCCTATATGCAGCAAACAATATACTTAGAGGCATATCAAGCTACGACACCAACCGGAATAAAATTGCCGGAATAATATACAACAGGCGAAATATAGACGATGAGGACAGCAGAGTGCTGCGCTTCGCAAATGCCGTAGGCCTGCCCATATGCCTGAGTATTCCAAGGAGCAGCCTTTTTGACGCAGCGGAAAAATCCGGCATGACGCTGGCTGAAAAATTTGAGGATTCGGGTATAACTAATTTATTTAATAATCTTGCCCGTGAAATAGTTGCAGGCTGTAAGCTTTTTAAGGCACAGCCTCTCTCTGACGACGAGCTGGAGACGCTTGTCACGGGTAAGAGCATTTCTACAAAGCCAATAACAGAACGGGGAAATATAAATATTACCAGAACAGAAGAAAGGGAGCACTTTGACATTGCGGACATTTCCCCACTTAACAGATATCTTTCAAAGAGCATAATATACGACGAGCCCCTCCATGGCTGTGCCTTTAACGGTGCGTCCACAATGAGCATACATATAAGTGATGCTGCGGTTGTAGCACATGCCCCGAAAAACTGCGCGCATATTTCATATCAAAGCATCAGCTCACCCGGTCGCAGAGTTTTGTTTGAAAGAGGCTCCCTCCTCCCTGTTTCCCTTGCTCCAAATTTTGCAGCAACAGAAATGAGCGAGGCAGATATGATATTTGGCGGAATTGATACATTGACCGCTAAAATACAGGAGGTCAAGAAAAGAAAGCCACGGGCAATTATTGTTATAAGCTCCTGCCCCTCGGGAATAATAGGCGACGATATAGACAGCATAAAGTACCTTGAAGAGCCTGACATGCCCATTATTACGCTGAAATCCGACGGAAATCTGTCCGGAGATTACCTGCAGGGAATGCTCATGAGCTATACCACCCTTGCAGTGAGAATAATCAAAAAAAATGTGCCCATCGTGCCCAATACTGTCAACATAGTATTTGAAAAGGTGGTGGCCAAAAATACCGCATATAATTTCGGCATAATCGAGGAATTCCTATCCTCCATGGACGTACGGGTAAACTGCAGGTTCCTGTGTGAAACAACCTATGATAAATTGGAAGGCTTTCTGTCTGCGCCGCTGAACCTCTTGGCATATGACGATTATACCGGAAAAATACTGAGGAATTTCTTTACGAAAAGCTACGGCTGCTCCTTCCTCCGCGAGCCCTTTCCCATAGGCTTTGATGAAACTGTGAAATGGCTTGAAAACATAGGAAATTATTTTGAGAAAAGTGACAGAGCTGTTGAGATTATACAGAGTAACACAGAGCTTTACACCAGTGAGGTGGAAAGGCTGAGGCCTGTTTTATCTGGAAAGAAGCTGATGATTATAACCTACAACCATAGCCTGGACTGGATACTAAAGGCCGCCATGGACGTGGGAATCGACATAGTTAAAATATGCATCCTTAATTTCTCCCAGGACTCGGGGTTCAGGACAGAAATTGAAACAGAGTTCAATATTGAAGAAAACTATGACAGCGATAAAAGACTTAATGACATCAGCACATACAGGCCTGATATACTTCTAACAAATTACGAATCCTCAGATGGCGGTTCGGATTAGATATCAGACACAATTCCCATGTGCCCTGATGTAGGATTTTTTTCGGGCATCAGAATGGTATCAAGGTGGGCAAGACTGCTTAAATTAAATTTGCGGGGAGACTGGAAAAATGATGAACAATTATTCAGAAAATATTACAGCTGACAGCTTCTCGGGCATAGTGTTCGCCCTTGAGGGCATAAAGAACTCCGTGGTACTTGTAAACGGCCCAACCGGGTGCAAGTTTTACCACAGCGCCGTATCCGACAGCCAGAGCATACACCAGCAGGAGTTCGACCCTTTGAAATATCCCGAAAAGTTCTATTTCGGACAGCCCAGGGTGCCCTGCACCTATCTGGACAGCAGGGACTATGTGTATGGAAGCTCCCAAAAGCTCAATGAGGCTCTGGAATTTATTTACGGCAATGTAGACTTTGAACTTCTTGCCATTGTCAATTCGCCGGGTGCCGCATTAATAGGTGATGACCTGAAAAGCATTGCAGAAAAATTTGCAACCGATAAAAAATACATGGTAATTGAAACACCGGGTTTTTCCGGAAATATATGCTCAGGCTATGAAAAAGCAGCAACGGAAGTGCTGAAGCAGCTTTCATTTCCCCCAAAAGAGATGGTTCACTTCTCAGTAAACATACTTGGACTATCCGTATATCACAAATATTACCGGGGCGACAAGGAAGAAATTAGCAGGCTCATGAATATGTGCGGCATAGAGATAAACTGCTTCCTCTGTGCTGGCAGCAGCCTTGAAGACATTGAAAATCTCCCGAAGTCGAAGCTGAACATAGTGCTGCACCCGGAATACGGGCTTGAAACGGCAGCTCTGCTTGAAAAAATGTATGGCACCCCGTACTACGTGTGCGACGGCCCGCCCATAGGCTTTGAATCAACAGAGAAATTTGTGAGAGATGTATGCAGAATACTTGGCTGCAGCAGTGATTTGTTTGATTTGGAAGCAGAAAAAGCAAGGGCTGCTGCATATATGCATATATCCAGGGTAAATTCACTCACAGGCCTTCCCAAGGGAGTGAGCTTTGCCATAGAGGGAACATGCTCTGAAATATATTCCTACACTTCATTTCTTGTAAAATATTTCGGTATGGTTGCTGAAAGCACCCGTGTGAACTGTGAAGAAGCAGGCGCATTCAGAAACAGGCTACAGAACTTGCTTTCTGTTCTCGGACTGTCTGATGCCCTTCACCGGGATATAGCAGAAACCTCCGCAGAGCTTGTATTCGCCGGAGGCAATACCATAGCCAGACTCAAGCTCAGGAAGCACCGCTTCAGCGGAATAGAAACCGCCCTCCCCTCACTGGGTTATATTGACGTCATTTTAAAGACACATATGGGCCTTAAGGGCGCCCTGCTTATTGCGGAGCAGGTGCTGA
>DOON01000184.1:0-1233 GCA_003514865.1 Clostridiales bacterium | reverse complement strand
AAAAACATATGATATAAATGATAAAAAGGAGTGGTAAGATGAGCCTTAAATTTACAGTAGCAATCTATAAAGAGGAAGATGGTTATGTTTCAAAGTGCTTAGAAAATAATGTGTCATCTAATGGAAAGACCATAGAAGAATCTATGTCTAACTTATCCGATGCCATATCAATATATTATGAAGATAATATTAGCAATATTTCTTCAGCTATATTTGTAACTACTATGGAGGTAGCAATATAATAGATTCCGAATATCCTGTGCTGAAGACTATTAAATAATTAGCCATACAAACCAAAACACNNTTGTACCCGTCTCCGAACACCTCGTTTGCGCCGGATACTATGAAAAACGCGTCTATGTCTTCTTCTCTTACGATTTCTCTGATTTTCGTGTAATTATACTTCCTGCACACGCACATAATAACCTTCTTATCGCTTTTCGAATATGCTCCCTCAGCCTTTAAATATGTAATTCCTATATCAATTTCATCAAGTATCCTTTTCGCTATTTGCTCCTGCTTGTTGCTTATTATATATAACAGCTTTGCGCTGTCTCCTCCGTACAAAACAAGGTCCAGCACGTAGTTGCTGATAACAATAGTGATTGCAGCGTACAATGCTATTTCCACATTTTTTAATATAACAGCCGATGCCGAGACAATTATGGCATCCGTAATAATAAATATAGTTCCGCTTCGCACATGCTTGTATCTTTGCCTCAGGGCTCTGATTATTATATCTGTTCCGCCGGTTGTGGCACCCTGCCTGAATACAACTGCCATTCCCATTGCCATAAGAGAACCTCCAGCAGCACCGGACAGCAGCAAATCATGGGTTATGACTCCATATTTCAATATGATGTATTCGTTCATCAGATTCATAAAAAACGATGACGCGACAGTGACATACATGGTTGATAAAATAAATTTAATCCCGAACTTCCACCATCCGAATATCAATATTGGGATATTAATAAGAAAAACAAGAGTACCGGTCTTCAATCCCGTAATGCTGTTTATTATTATTGCAATCCCGGTTGTACCTCCCGGCGCAAGGTTGTTGGGGTCCAAAAATATTGAAATCCCCATTGCATACATTAATGCCCCAAAGGTTATGAGCATAAACTTAATCAATGTTCCTTTCATTCTATTATATTCCTTCATAATAAATCCTCCTCTTTCTCAATTTGCATGTAAACCCGAATACTATATTTATTCCAAAAGCAATTGTTC
>DOON01000043.1:4408-13993 GCA_003514865.1 Clostridiales bacterium | reverse complement strand
CTGTTCCAATGCGGATGGTTCGTGTTCGGCACGGTATCACAAGTGTTGGTCATTCACATGATTCGCACAGCTAAACTGCCGTTTTTGCAGAGCAAACCATCTATATCGCTACTCTTCACCACCTTTGCCGTGGCAATTGTTGCGCTGACGATTAGCTTTACAGACTTTGCAATCGGTTTGGATATGCAACGTTTGCCACTGATGTTTGCACCTTGGCTGGTGCTGATTTTGGCTGGATATCTTGTGTGCGTACAGCTTATTAAGCGGATGTATATACGTCGATATGGCGAGTGGATGTAAGGAAAGATGGTATGAGAATCTGTCTAAATAGATGTCCCTATAGCAAAGGAGAACTTATCAATTATGGCACATAAAATTACGCAAAAATAGATACAGGGCTTAAAACCCCAGTGTTTATGCAGCAAATAGCCCTCTTATGGGTGCATCTGTTTTGACCTAATGACATAAAAAGACATAACATTCACTTCTCCACGGTGTCATAGGGACATTTTCTAAATCGTGGGGAAGTGGGCAGTATGTATCGGCAGACAGTGAGTAATCGCTGTCTGCCCATTGTCGTTTTATGTCTCTGATTAATCGGCCGGCAGTTCTTGCTCTGCTTGCTGTTCGGCCACATTGTGCATCAAGCCAATATGCCGGAAGTAGATATGAATGTAGTGAGCGGAACAACGAATGTCACAGTGCAAAAAAACAAGTACTTACATTCTTCTGCAAAAGGAAGTATAATGAACTCATCTACTATTTTCATGAAGACAGGTGAAGTATATGGATTACATAATGGTCAGAGAAGCAGCGGAAAGGTGGGATGTTTCCACACGCTCTATTACATATCATCTTGTGGACGGGCGCATCTCCGGAGCTGTGAAAAAGGGGAACCTCTGGCTTATTCCAGCAGCAGCCGAAAAGCCTGTGGATTTGCGCAGAAGAAAGAAGAAGCGCTAACATTCGCTGTCTTCTGTAAGATAAAATTTACGGCAGGTGAGAATATGAAAAATCGATTAACACACTTTATCAGCACATATTTCGGTCCTGACCTCGATTTTCGGGTACGGCTATTCAATGTACTGGCCATGGGTGGAACGGTTATCAGCTTGGCTATGGCGCTGGTTGGCATTGGGACAGATGCGGGGTTGGGAAATATCGCAGTAAATTTCATTTCGGCTGTTCTATCCTATGCCTTGCTCTGCTACTCACAGCGCACCGGCCGGTACCAGCTGTGTTACTTTATTACCATCATCGCTATTTTTCTGGTGCTGTTCCCGATCATGTTTTTCACAGCAGGAGGATACCACAGCGGGATGCCCAGCTTTTTCGTGTTCGCGGTGGCCTTTACCATCCTGATGCTGGAGGGAAAAAAGGCTATTGCGATGTCGATTGTGGAAATTTTGCTGTACCTTGCCATCTGCCTGATTGCCTTTCGCCATCCCGAGCTGGTCAACGCATGGGACACGGAACAGGATCTGCTTGCCGATGTGATGGTGGGCTTTGTGTCGGTCAGCGCTGTACTTGGAACAATGCTCTATCTCCACTTTAGGCTCTATAACGAACAGCAGAAAAAGCTGGACGAGCAAAATGATCTTCTCCAGAGAGCCAGCCGTGCGAAAACAGAATTTTTATCCAACACCTCCCACGAAATGCGCACGCCACTGACGGTCATCTCGGTGAATGTGCAGACTGTGGCAGAAATTCTGGAGGATATGGGCGAGACACACGCGGATGCGGAAGCAACGGTNNCATGCGGCTGGCACGCATGGTGGGCGGAATGCTAACGCTGGCTTCCATGAGTGAGAATACAGTCAAGCAGGCGGTGGACTTCACTACCTTGCTGCGCAGCAGTGTGGAGATGTTTTCCCTGCATCTGCAAAAAGGGGGCAATCGCCTGACTTAGGAAATTGCGGGAGGATTGAACGTGTTTGGCAACGCGGATTTGCTCGCGCAGGTGATGGCTAACCTTCTTCAAAATGCCGCCGCCTATACCCGCCAGGGCGAGGTTACCCTGCGGGCTGAGAAAGCCGGTCATGAGGTGTTGGTCACGGTCAAGGACACCGGCGATGGTATTTCAGCCGAGCTGCTGCCTCATGTGTTTGAGCGGGGTGTTTCCACCGGCGGTACGGGCTTCGGCCTGTACCTGTGCAAGACCGTTGTGGAGTCCCACGGCGGACGCATTTGGATTGAGAGCGCACCGGGGAGCGGCACGGTCGTTAGCCTTGCCCTTCCAACCTATGAAGGGCAGTTTGGAGGTGAAGGAGCGTGAAGCGAATTTTACTGGTAGAGGATAATGAGCAGATTATGCGAGGCAATGAGCGTATGCTTACACGGCGGGGCTATGAGGTTATCACCGCGCTGACCCTTTCAGATGCGCGAAGCGCCATTCAGGTAAAGATGCCCGACCTGTTTGTGCTGGATATTATGCTGCCCGATGGAAGCGGACTGGACTTTATGGCAGAGCTGCGGCGGTATTCACAGGCGCCGGTTCTGCTGCTGACCGGGCTGACCGCACCGGAGGATATTGTGCGTGGGCTTTCCCAAGGGGGTGACGACTACCTTGCCAAGCCCTATGATTTCGGGGTGTTGCTGGCACGGGTGGAGGCGCTTTTGCGCCGTGCGGAGAATGTCCANNTGAAAATCTGGTTCGAGGCCGACTGTCCCTTGATGTGACGGCTGATGTGGCGACCTTTGATGGAAACGACTTACTGCTCACCCAAAAGGAATTTGCCCTGTTGCTGATTTTCGTACAGAACGAGGAGCGTTTTATCAGTGCGGAATATTTGTATGAAAAAGCATGGAAGGCTCCTTTGTCCGGCGACAGTCAGGCGCTGAAAAAGACCATTCACCGTCTGCGGGAGAAAATCACAGGCAGCGGATGGTGTATCGAATGGTCAAGGGGCGAGGGGTACAGCTTCGAGAAAGAATAACAATTTTTAAAAATTATTTGCGGCGAGAGTGACAATTTCGGGACTCTCGCCGCTTTTTGTTTTCTCCCATAATAAAATAGGTGTAAGGAACATGCAAATGAATTTGACGGCTTGTTTCGATAAGGAGGTGGTTCCGGCCATGTGGTCTGAACAAATGGAAAGTGGTCATTTGAAGATTGTAAGCGTCGGTGCGCTGGATGGCGACTCATTTGGTATTACGCTGGAGAGCGGGCACACAATCCTGCTGGAGCTTGACGGCAAATGGTATTACTTCAATGCCGACGGCTCCCTTGCCAAGAATACCAAAATCGACGGCCATGAGGTCGATGAAAACGGTGTGAGAAAGAGCAAATAATAGTACCGCGCATAAGGCAAGGGTGGAAACCAGCATCGGTTTTCACCCTTGTTTTTCCGTATTAAGTTTGCTCTCCCTAAAGTGTCCTATCATACGGTGACTTAGTGAAAGTTATGTCTTTTTCTATGCTGAAAAGAGTGGTATAATGTACATGAATTTGCAAGGGAGATTATTTAATAATAAGCAAGGAGGTACTTTTATGCTGGAATTTCCAGAGTCAATTAACATTGCCGGGCAACTGGAAAAACATGCTCAGGGTAAACGGATATCCCGTGTTTTTCCTCCGGTAAAAACGCATAAATTGCGCTGGTTTGCCGGTGAGCCAGAAGAATATGATGCTTCACTCAGAGGAAGCACAATACAATCTGCAGAAGGTTTTGGAATATTTGTGGAGCTGTCTTTTAACAATGGAAAGCGAATATGCTTCAACGACGGAGTCAATGTGAGACTTATAAACGAGTATAAGGGACTTAAAAACTATCAGCTTTTAATGACCTTTGATGACAATACGGCTTTGGTCTTCACCGTTGCAATGTACGGTGGTATTATTCTTCATGACGGAAATTATGATAATGAATATTATGTTAAGAGTAAAGCGGCGATATCTCCATTCTCCGAAGAATTTGAATCTTATTACCGGAGATTGATTGAGAGCAGCAAAGCCACACTCAGTACAAAAGCTTTTCTTGCCACCGAACAGCGCTTTCCAGGCATCGGAAATGGTGTACTGCAGGATATCCTGTTTGCAGCTCATATACATCCAAAGCGGAAAATAGGGACATTGAGCAGGGGGGAGCAGGATAAGCTGCTTTACAGTGTAATTTCCGTCTTGCGTGATATGACTGATAAAGGCGGACGTGATACTGAAAAGGATATTTTTGGGGTCCCCGGCGGATATCAAGTGAAGCTGTCCAGGAATACTCTTGACTCTGGATGTGTGCAATGCGGAGGATCAATTGTAAAAGAAAGCTACTTAGGCGGTGCAATTTATTATTGTCCATTTTGTCAGGAATTGACTGATAAATAGCATACGGTACCCTCATACATAATTCGTTTACGAGCCATTGACATGCAATTTAGAACTTTGTTATAATTACATCAATTATACTGGAAGGGGATTATAAGATGGGAAATAAGGTAAAGGTGTGGACGAAGCAGCATGCCAATATATTGGATGATCTGGAGAAGAACGGACGATACGTTGTGAAAAAGGAATACATTGAACAGAAGATGGGAGAGCATGCAAGGTTGTATCTGGATGTATATAACTGGTACAGAGGAGCGGCTGATAAGATTGTTACTGCACCGGAGGATGTTGAATATCCTATCTGGGTATCTTTAAATGAGAATGAGAAAATAGGGAACAGCGACGGAAATGTGCTTTTGGAAGTTGAGGTTGACAGTGACCTGCTTATTACCATGGATATTGACAAATGGGGTCGTATTGTAAACTATATGTATATTCCAAAGGACGATGCAGATCAGGAAGCACACGACAAGCTTCTGGACAGCTATGGCACTGATGACTGCATGGCGTATATGTCTTCGTTCTTTCCTGTTATTAAGAAAAAAATTCAAAAAAGCTGGGACAGACTTTTTGACGAAAGCTTTACTCTGAGCCCTGTCCGTCTCGGTACATTGTGGGAGTTGAGAAAAGAATATCTAATCAACGTATACAGGTAACACTGTACNNGATGGTATGCCATTAATGCAGAAAAAATTGTTCAAAGACCTCCGGAGGCAGAATCTGCCGTATGGTGCTACAGTGATTTGAAATATATAGAGATGCACAGCGGATATCAGATTTTACAGCTCCTTGTGCCTGTGGAAAAGGCAGTGTTTTTCAGGATGGCAGATTGGAATAAACGCCTGAATTTGCGCTATATAGGCAAGACTTCGCAGGAAGAGGATGCATATAATCAAAAGCTTCTCCGATATGGAGTGAACTATGAGGGAGATGTATATCTCAAGCCGTTTTATNNTTTATCCGCAGTTAAAGAATGAGCTGGTGAAAAGCTGGCAGAATCTGTTCCGCTACGATAATCAGGTCAAGGAGCAGGGGGGGCTGCCGTTTCAGGACATGTCGGCCGGACTCTGGCGCCTGGAGAGGGAATGGGTGCAAAATATACTTTAGATTTTTGTGCCAGGAGGTATCAGTCTAATGTTAAAATTTAATAAGATGAAGATTACAATAATCATAGCGATTATTTTAAATTTATTAACAGGCTGCAATAAAAAGTCAGATATGCTCGAAATGGATGCCACAGAAAAATATTTTGCCGAGAATTATCCGGAATTAGAAATAACATGGATAAATACGGCTAAAACAAATTTTAATATAAAATATGAAAATATAGGCAATGATGACAGATATGTTGTAAATTATGTGAAAGGCGGCTTATACTATCCGTTGGTTATTAATCAAAAATCAGGTGAAGTAATTAAGACTGCTGATTATGATGCAATTTATGATTATACCGAAGGAAGGGCGGCAGTTTATTATTGCGACACAGAGCTGCTTAAAGCCGGTAGATATACTGTTGACAACTATAGATCCGGATTCATAGATGTTGATGGAAATGAAGTGATACCAACAATTTATGAAAGGACATACCCTTTTTCAGAAGGGCTTGCCGAGGTTAAAAAGGGAGACAAATTTGGCTACATAGATTATGACGGAAATATAGTATTACCGTTAGAATACACTTCATCTCAACCATTCAGAGGTGGATACGCTCCTGTAAGTAAAATAGATGAAAATGGGATTGAAATATGTGGAATTATTGATAAGAAAGGCAATTTTAATGAAGTTAAGGGCGCCGAATCAATCAGTGCGTTTAACAATGGAGTTGCCCACGCCTGGAGAGACTTCAGAGAAATATACATTGATGTCGATGGTAATGAAGTAAAAGATACTGAAGCAGTTAATGCTGAAATAGCAAAGCGGTATGATAAAGTCAGGAATTATAAAGAAGGTCGTGCTGTTGTAGTTGACGAAGTATGGCCGGAATGGCAAAACAAATATGGAGTGGTANNTTCCTGTAGAATATAGCTATATATATGATTACTGTGAAGGAATGACTTCTGTTAATCTTAATCGCGAAAAGAATGCATACTTTGACATAGAAGGAAATAAGGTTACGTCGTTTAGATATGATACAACCAGAGACTTTCATGAAGGCGTAGCAGTAGTAGGAATAGGAAGTTATAAGGATGGAAGTCTGGTAGAAGGAGGAATAAATAAACATGGCAATGAGATAATACCGCTAATTTTTGATTTTATATCAGACTTTTATGGAGGATATGCTTTAGTTGGTTATGGAAACGGGAGTGATAAATACGTAAGTACATCAAAACAGATTGGCATACTAAAGCTTCCGAAAGACTTTTCTAAGGATGATGGAAGTACTGAATTTATTTCTGTCATATTAAATGGCTCTAAAATATTTTTTGACCAAGATCCAANNAATGGTGAAAAATGTGATTTGGATGTCCCTGCTAAGATTATAAGTGGACGAACCTTAGTTCCTGTAAGATTTATATCACAGTGCCTATATTATAATGTCGAGTGGAATCCAGACACACAGACTGTAACCATATCTCAATAATAATTAGGTTGACGTAATATTTTTAAATGAACGTTCAATAAAGAGCAGTATAAAGGTACTACTATTACTTTTATATTGCTTTTTTATGTTGTTTTTATCACTGAAAATGACCCTGTTAATCGTTTGTAAATTTTTGAAAACAAAAAAATACCTCAAATTGAGGTATGTAAAATAATAAACAAATACCGATAACAGGTTATGAGTAGGCTTTATCGACATTTTTAAAACGCGCATCCTAACCGGCTGCCGGTATGGGAATTAACAATATTATGAATGACTGCCCAGATGTTTGACCTAGCAACAACTCGAAAATAAAGACAATGGAGAAAGTGATATTATGAAAAATCTTTCAATCAGCAAAAAGTTAATTATTGGATTCGGTATTGTTCTTATCCTGTTGATTTTATCAGGACTACTGTCAGTCTATAACACTGACAGTATTGGGAACCAGATTGAATTATACGGTCAATATACCGTACCGAATGCAGAGCATATCAGGGTTATGCAGGTAAGTATGAGGGGAATTCTCAGTGAAATTCTTGAGGCATTTTCAGACGATGCTGCAGGGGCTAAAAATTCGCTGGATATTGCGGGGCAGTACGGAAAGCAGGTGGTTGCTGAACTTGATGCCTATAAAGATAATCAGCGCAATCATGACCGTGATGCCGACATTGAAAAATTCAGGACAGTTATTACGGAGGCAGCCTCCGTAAGAGGTAAAATTTCAGAGCTTATTTTGAGCGGTTCAAAGGCAAATAACGATAAGGCACAGATTCTTTATAAGAATGAGTACAAGCCTAAGATTGATGAAGCAATAAAAATACTTGACCAGTTCTCGGCCACGGCGAAAGAACGTTCCGAAATACAAAGAAATGAGGCGCAAAAAACCATAAGATTATCGCTTATAATTGTTATATCAGTTTCTGTAGTTTCGATTTTAATTACAATCGGAGTAATTATCATTATAAGAAAGTCGATCCTTACTCCGATTAAAGAAATTGTGGATGTTTACGGTGAAATATCCAGAGGAAACATAAAGACTGAGATAAAATATGAAAGCCGCGATGACATTGGGCAGATGGCAATGCTGATCCAAGAGACAAATATGCTCCAAAGCAACGTCCTTGGCGATGTTATAGAAAAGTTTGTGCGGATATCACAGCGTGACTTGCAAATTAATGTGGATATGAATTATCCGGGAGATTTTGCTATACTTAAAAATGTTATTGAGGAAACGGTTTTAAATCTGAATAATACAATGGAGAATATCAGCATTGCTGCAGAGCAGGTAAGCACGGGGTCAGACCAGGTATCCAGCGGTGCACAGGCGCTCGCTTCTGGTTCAACAGAGCAGGCAGCATCGATTGAAGAATTAAGTGCATCCGTTACTAAAATTGCAGAGCAGGCTTCGGAGAACTCTGAGAATGTCAAAAGGGCAACAGAATATGTGGAGCAGGCAGCACATGGTGTAAATGCCGGCAATGAGCAAATGGAGCAGCTGACAGAAGCAATGGAGGACATAGGAGCCGCATCGGATAAGATAACCAACATTACGAAGGTTATTGAAGACATTGCATTCCAGACAAATATTCTTGCATTGAATGCAGCGATAGAAGCAGCGCGTGCAGGTACTGCAGGAAAAGGGTTCGCGGTTGTTGCGGATGAAGTAAGAAATCTGGCTGCAAAATCTGCTGAGGCGGCTAAGCAGACCACAGAGCTTATACAAACATCTGTAGCCACCGTAAGGAAGGGATCTCAAATTACAGAACACACAGCACAAATTCTTCAGGACGTGGGAGTAAAGGCGGCAAAGGTGACCGAAAGCATAGATAAAATAGAGAAGGCATCTATTGAGCAGGCTGACGCAATCGAGCAGATAATGCAGGGACTTTCTCAGATATCAGATGTAGTGCAAACCAATGCAGCAACAGCTGAAGAAAACTCCGCTACAAGCGAGGAAATGTCTGCACAGGCTGCTGCATTGAGTGAAGAGGTAGGTAAGTTCAAGCTGAATTCCAACAATAAATATGAAAATATTGCTGTAATGAGCTTTTAATTGAAACAATAGAGACATAATAATTTAGTTATGCCGAATAATTTGTATTTTAATATGTAGTATAATAATGTTCTTTCAATTTTAGGATTGAAAGAACATTATTGCTTTAGTATGGATATCTACGGAGCGTGGATTGATTTTAATACATGCAGCATGTAGAATGATGCAGAGGTGAAAGAAATGGATATGAAAAGAAAAAAGGAGCTGCTTGAAGAATATAGAAACAGAAGACCTGAGATGGGAGTGGTTTCGTTCAGGTGCATCGCAACGGGTGAAAGTTTTATGGGCAGCGCTAAGGATACAAAAGCATATTTTAACAGCGAACGCTTCAAGCTTTTGTCGGGAGGACACCCTAACAGGCAGTTTCAGGAAATATGGAATAAACATGGTGAAGATGGATTTGAAGTTTCCGTGCTGAAGACTTTAAAATATGATGACCCCAAGGAAGACCACAGAGAAGAATTGGAGGAGCTGCTTGAGCAGTGCCTTCAAGCGGACAGTATGGCGAGGAGGATATGGAAATGAATGAAAACATAGTAATAACAGCAGAAGGCTATGATAAAATTGATGGCAGAAATGCATATAAATCTGATATTAAGAAGCTTACATTGGGAAAGCCAATGCTTGAGG
>DOON01000043.1:0-4393 GCA_003514865.1 Clostridiales bacterium | reverse complement strand
TATGGAGCTGCCTGTGCACAGAATTCTTGATCTGATGATTTTCCTGAGCCGCACTATTTTGTACTTCAGAGAAGCATACAGGCTTCCGCTTTTGTATGACCCGGAAAAACCGTCAGTTGAACGTGTTGGATTGCAGGGCGGAGTTATGCCTGTTTCAGTATGCACAGACAACCCTGATATTAATGAGGACATACAGATGTTCTTGCAGTCCATTAATGATTCGGGAGAAATAATCGGGGAGCGCCTCCGTGTTATTTCGAGGCTTTTAGAAGAATTGGAGTATTTATAGAAATGGAAAACAGATATCCTCTGTCTCCTGCCAGACAGCTTACGGAAGCTGAGAAGAGGCTTGTCTGGAAGAAACCGTCCACACACGTTGAAAGCGAAGCTGAAAGGCGCGTTTGCGCCGAGGTGAGACGAAGCTGGAACAGAGAGGAAATGAAAATAACAAATATCTTGCTGGAAGGAGATGCAGGCTCGGGGAAAACTCAGCTTGCAAAAGCCCTGTCGGCAAATTTTAACCTACCCTATACAAAGATAACATGCTTTGCAGATATGGATAAATCTGATGTGCTGGGCTCGGTGCTTCCTGTATTGGATGACGGTTCAGGCGCCGGGGAGGTACAGTACCGGTTTTATCCGTCTGAAATAGTGAGGGCCTATGAGAACGGATGGCTTCTTGAGATACAGGAGCCAACGGTTATACGCGATGCCGCGGTACTGATGGCGCTCAATTCAGCGCTTGAACCCGACGGAAGCATTAATCTTCCCACACGGATTGTTCACAGGCATCCTGACTTTATTGCGGTTATTACTACAAACAGAGGCTATAACGGATGCCGTCCCTTGAACGAGGCGTTGAGAGACCGTGTCCAGCATACAGAAAAGATGGACTTACCGCCTAAAGCTGTAATGATGGAACGTGCACATGCGAAAACAGGATTTTGCAATGAAGATATGCTGTCTGTAATGGCGGATATAATTATTGCGTTGGATGAGACGGCAAGAGCAACAGCAATCAAAGGCGTTGCAGGCATGCGTTCATATATTTTCTGGGTAAATGCGGTTGCGGACGGAATTTCTGCCCGTGAATCAATGTACAATAAGGTGATTTATAAAATTACTACGGATTCGGACGAGGTGTCTATTTTGGAGCAGGCACTTTCAGCTAAGGAGCTTATTCAACAGTTGGAGGATAAGGAATTAAAAAGTGTCGAAGTTCAAAATGGTGATGTAATGGAGCTGCATCTAGATGGAGATGGCGAATATTTTGAAGATGACGACATACCTGTAAGTCCTGAGGCTGTACGATTGCGNNCAGCGAGGCTCATTCCCAAAGGCATTCCGATGTGACTGAAAGCACACAGGGCAGTGATAAGGGTGAAGAAGGTGATGCCATATATCATGAAATGAAGGATGAGCATCAGGATGAACAGCAGAAGCAGTTGTTTCGAAAGAAGCTGAACAAGGAAGCAAGGGAATATGTGAAGGGTAGCCTTCATGAGCAGGTTAAGTTGATTGTCCACCGACCTCAGGTTACTGACGAGAACAAGGCAGAATATGCAAAGCAATCAACGGCCATGATGCCTGTAATAAAAGAAATGGTACAAAAAATCACACCTATTTTAGAACATGAAATTTCAGCAGAATTTATGGGAGCACAGCTTTACGGAACAAAATTTTGTGCTGAGCGTGTTGCGTCAAGGGACTTTAGGTGGTTTGCGAGAAAACGGCCTCCAGAAGAAAATCCGTCTCTTGCAGTTGCTCTGCGTATTGACGAATCTGCTTCAATGTCGGCATTCGGGCGCCTTGATGCAGCAAAGCAAGCTGCTATTGCACTTTATGAATTTTGTGTAAGCTGTGATATCCCTGTTATAATTTACGGAGATACGGCAGACCGTTCCCAAAGAGAACAAATGTCGGTATATTCATATGTGGATTTTGAAAGCAGGGATGCTGATGAAAAATATTCGCTCATGAATATTAAAGGAAGAAGCAACAACAGAGACGGAATGGCCCTTCGTATTATATCCGAGCGCCTGTTGAAGGCACCTCAGGCAACGAAGCTGTGCATCAGTATCAGTGACGGGCAGCCTAAGGCAATGCCGGATTATACAGGCAAGCTTGCAGAGGAGGATATGAAAAAAACTCTGCAGGAATACAGGCGAAAGGGTGTTATATTTCTTGCCGCGGCAATCGGTCAGGATAAGGATGTAATAAGCAGCATTTATGGTGCCGAAAATACATTGAATATTACAGAACTAAAATCTTTGCCCGCACATTTGGTAAAAATTATTGCAAGATATCTGTAACAAAGGTTATACTGTCCATAGGAGGAATGAATATGGATTGTGCTAAAATCGGGAGCTTGATTGCAAGGCTTCGAAAGGAAAAAGGTCTTACACAGCAGAATATGGCGGATGCACTTAATATAAGCAACAAGACTGTATCAAAATGGGAGTGCGGGCTTGGCTGTCCCGACGTATCTCTGTGGTCCGAGCTGTCGGTAATACTGGGTGCCGATATGGCGCAGATGATGGAGGGTGAAATTACTCTCAACCGGCCTGACAGCGGTAATATTGACAAGGTCAGATTTTATGTGTGCCCGTCCTGCAGGAATATCCTCACAAGCACAGGCAGTTCTTCAATCTTCTGCTGTGGAAGAAAGCTTGAGCGTCTGACGCCGGTTGTGGATAAAAACACTCCGGATATTAAGGCAGAGATGACAGACACGGACTACTACGTTACAATTGACCATGAAATGAGCAGGGAGCATTATATTCTGTTTGCCGCATACGTGAAAAGTGATAAGCTTTTCTTAACGCGAATGTATCCGGAACAGAGCGCTGCATTGAGAATACCTTACATGCCGAAAGGAAGACTTTATATTTATTGTGTAAAGCATGGCTTTACCGTACAGAGCATAAATGGATGACAAATAATAATGAACATATCTGAGATGTGTTCATTATATTATTTTTTGTATCTGTCAATAAGTATAAATTTCAAAACATACCCATGCGTCCTGCAGACAATTGACATACATAAAAAATGACGATATAATACCAATATTACAGATCGGAAATACGGTCATGCATGGAAGGAAACAATGAGATTAGAAATAAAAATAATACTGATTGTAATGTTTTTTATAATTTTAATAAGTCTGCAATATACATTGAATCAAATATTGCTCCTGCTCAGAGAAATTAAGGCGATACTGCTTATTAAAAAGGAAAAACAGGAATAATTTATATGTTTTCAACCATAATAATCTTAGCTAAGGAGGTAATTATGGCTGAAAATAATGTGAATAAGGAAAATAAGAAAAAAGCGCTCACGGCTGATGACCTTATGAAGTTGGAAATAGCAAAAGAAATAGGCCTGATGGATAAGGTACACGAGCTTGGCTGGGGAGGACTCACCGCCAAGGAAACAGGCAGAATCGGCGGATTGATGACTGCCAAGAAAAAGCAAAGGAAGAAATAAGATGCTTAACAAAAGCTACAAGGAATTTTCGCAGATTTATGATTTACTTATGAATGATGTGGATTATGAAAAATGGACATCCTTTATAACAGATAAAATAAAAGGAAGTAAAAAAATACTGGAGGCGGCATGCGGTACAGGCAGTGTGACCCGCATGCTGGCAGCCCTTGACTATAGAGTAACNNCTTCTCAGGACATGCTTATGAGGGCAAATGAAAAGATAGGGAGAAACCCGGGCATCAAGCTGCTGAATATGGATATGGCAGATTTTAGAATCGATGATAAATTTGATGCTGCCATATGCTGCTGTGATGGGGTAAATTATATTACAGAAAATGAAGCGGAGAGATTTTTCAAAAATATATATAATCATTTAGAGGACAATTCAAGATTTATTTTCGATATCAGCACAAAGTATAAGTATGACAGCATGTTCAATGATACATATGTATATGATGACGGTGATATTTTTTATGTGTGGGAAAATATACATGATGAGGAGAGCAGCTCTGTAAATGTAGAAATAAATTTTTTCGTACGGGACTCATTGGATAAATACAGCAGAATAAATGAGGTGCAGACTCAATATATGCATGATACTGATACGATTGAGAGGCTTTTGGAGAAGGCAGGTTTTTCGGATATTAAAATATATGATGATTATAACGATGAACCGCTTAATGAAGATTCACTGAGAGCAGTGCTCTGCGCAGTAAAAAAATGATCAGCTTAAATAAATTGGTAATGAAAGAGGAAAAATTATGGATTATATGATAAGAGCTATAGATAAGAAACAAACGTTCAGACTTTTTATGGTAAAGTCAACAAATACCGTTGAGGATGCAAGAAAGTTTCACAATACAACGCCAACGGCTTCAGCAGCGCTTGGAAGAACACTTACTGC
>DOON01000111.1:4004-4536 GCA_003514865.1 Clostridiales bacterium | reverse complement strand
GTCACAGGCCAATAGCTCTGTTGGGCGGGGGAACAACAATGATAGGAGACCCCAGTGACAGAACGGGAATGCGTAACATAATGACACAGGAAATCATCTCTCAAAATGCTGAGAATTTTAAAAAGGTATTTGAAAAGTTCCTGGATTTTTCAGATGAAAAAGCGATAATGGACAACAACGCTGAATGGCTGCTTCCTTTAAATTATCTGGAGTTTATGCGAGATGTTGGAGTTCATTTCTCAGTTAACAGAATGCTTGCGGCAGATTGCTATAAGAACAGAATGGAGCAGGGACTCACATTCTTTGAGTTCGGATACATGCTCATGCAGTCATACGATTTCTATGTTCTTAACCAGAAATACGACTGCAAAATGCAGTTTGGCGGAAACGACCAGTGGTCAAACATAATCGGAGGAATAGAATTAACAAGAAAGAAAGCCGGAAAACAGGTTTACGGCATGACCTTCTCACTTCTTACAAACAGCGAAGGAAATAAGATGGGCAAGACTGAAAAGGGAGCACTGTGGTTAGC
>DOON01000111.1:0-3988 GCA_003514865.1 Clostridiales bacterium | reverse complement strand
CAATATTGGAGAAACATCGGCGATGCCGATGTTGAAAAATGCCTTGCACTCCTCACATTCCTTCCAATGGAAGAAGTAAGAAGACTGGGAGCTCTGAAGGACGCAGAAATAAACAAGGCTAAAGAAGTGCTTGCATACGAGGTTACAAAGCTTATACACTCCGAGGAGGATGCAATAAAAGCTCAGGAGGCTGCCAGAGCACTGTTCGGAGGCGGAGCAGACTCAGAAAACATGCCAACAACAGAGCTGCTAAAATCAGAGCTTGGAGAAGGCATGAATGTAATAGACCTCATGGTAAAAACAGGTCTCATAAAGACAAAGAGTGAAGGCAGAAGACTCATAGAGCAGTCCGGAGTAGCCGTAAACGACAACATCATATCCGATGTAGCCGCATCAGTTACAGAAAGTGACTTCACCGACGGAAAGCACATCATCAAAAAAGGCAAGAAAGTATTCCACAAGGTTAAATTAGTATAGTTGTTATAAGGGGCAAGTGAAGAATGCTCTTATGAAAAAGGCAGATAAGAAGTAAAATATTGCTTCATATCTGCCTTTTTATATTTCGAAAGTCTGGACGCTTCAGATGAATGAAGTGCCCAAATGCATTAACACAATTTTTTAAACAAAAGTAACTTTACTGAGCAGAGTTTTTGCCTTTTCTGCCCCTGCACTTCCTCCATATTTTTCGAAAAGATTTACAAACAGCTCAGGAGTTTGCTGATTGACAGGCATATTCATAGTCTTGTCGCACAATGCATGCTCTAACCTNNCATAAACAAGTCCTCCCATTTGGCAATGGCTTGAACCTCCCTCTTGCCTTGTGAACAATCGGATATAACGCGGACAATCAAGCGAATGGATGTAGTCCAGAAGTCCGGCAACAATTTCCTTGCTTGGCGCGGCGGCGTCTTTAATATCGTCTTCACCAAATAAAAATAACATAGGTTTTTTCTTCAGCAAATCTTCATAACCCAACAGTGTAAAACTATCGTAGGCTTCAACCCATTCATGGGCAGAATTTATTCCCAGCGTCCACGCAGAATGTTGAAATCCCCAACGAGCCGGTGTATTTATTTTCATTAAAATGTTAAATGTTTTATCCATAAATGCCTTATGTTTTACCATGTTCTTCATGCCGGCTCTTGCTGCTGCACCGCAGTCCACAACCAATGTATTAGGAATACATGCTTTTATGCGAGGGTCAAGTGCACCTCTGACACACAAATACCCTCCCATGGAATATCCGATTATTGCTATCTTTTCCTTGTCAATGTCATCACGGGTCATAAGATAATCTACAGCTGCACCTACAGGTTTTTCATAATCAGGACGAAATACCAATCCGGGATTATCCATCAATGTGCCCCATTGCCCCGGTCCCTCAAAGATAAGGCAGTTCCATCCATAACTGCGTGCCGCTCGCCCAATCCAAAAATACACTTCTTCAGAGGTAGAGTCGAAACCTCCGATAGCAATGAGTGTTGGACGATTTGCCTGACCACAAGGCATATAATAGCCGGGAAGTAAAGAGTTTTCAAAATTTATGCTAACACGTTCAATCGGGTACTCGGACAGTGGTATCATAGCATGAAAGGCTTCTCTGCTCTTTTCCCAAAAATCCCTGTGGCGTTTATCTGTATGTGCAACATAAAAACAAGCCATACGGTAGTAATTGCTCGCACGCATAAATGCTTTTCGTGCGGCAGTATTATCGCCGCTCTTTAAGCGTTGCTGAGCATATTCAGCTACAAAATCTGCAGTTTTTCCCCATTCCTGTGTCCAACTGTTAAAGTCGTTGTCCTTGATACGTTCCATTGTTTCCATGCATTCACCGAACTCTGCACCTTCTGCAGTTTGAAGAGATATTCCTCTTGTTAACTCATAATTAAATCCACCTACTGTTTTGTCGCCGAAATTGACTTTCATGTAAAAGCCTCCTNNCAGTTATTTTTTGAAAGAGGCGTACAGGATGTTAGTATAAAAGAAATTGCGGCATTGGCAAGAGTGTCCCAGGTTTCCATATATAATTATTTTGGAGATAAAAATGCATTGGCAAAGGCTGCTTTTGCTTCCATTATTGAAGGGGCAATTGCTGAATTTGAGCAAATTTTAAAGTCCGATATACTTTTTGCGGAAAAATTAAATATAATAATGCAGCAAAAGGACGATTTAACTGATAAGATACTGTGCTCTCATTTTAAGGAACAGGCTTGGGATGATAAAACGCTGCGACAGATATTTTCAGAATCTATCAAAGAAAGTGCAATAATGCTGTATCGCACATTTATAGAATTGGGAAAGCGTGAAGGAGCAATTGATAATACCATACCTACTGATGCGGCGTTAAATTATATTGCAATGTCACTATCTATGNNTGGGAACTGATACAGCATACAAGATAGGTATGATGAAGCTATTTCTTTATGGGCTGATAGGCAAGGAAGATTAAGATTTTAAGGTATTTAGGATGTAGAAATTAAACGACAAAAATTATTAATACTTTAAGGAAATTATGGTAAAATATTATTAATTATATACAGACAGGAGTGATTATGTGTTAAGCAAGCAATTAATTGAGGATACATTGAATGCCGCCTTGTCAACCGGCGGAGATTTTGCGGAAATATTTGCAGAGGACAGGACAAACAATGGTATTGTCATGATCGGAGGCAAGGTTGAAAGCACAATGTCCGGCAGAGATTACGGTATTGGTGTAAGAATTTTCAAGGGCTTCAACAGTGTTTACGCATATACGAACAAATCAGACAGGGATACGCTCATAGCTACGGCTAAGAAGGCAGCGGCGGCAATCGAGGGGATAAAGACAGACATAACATTGAATCTTGAAAAATCAGACGTAAAAAATGTAAACAGGATACAAATTGACCCGAATTCGGTTGAGAAAACAAGAAAGGTGCAGCTTATGCGCCGGGCATATGATACTGCTTTCAACTACAGCGATTTGATAACCCAGGTTACGGTGAATTACACGGATTATACACAAAACATAATGGTTGCCAATTCAGAAGGGCTGTGGCGCGAGGATACCCGCGTGCGTTCGAGGCTTGGAATTTCATCCGTTGCATCAAAAAACGGTGAAATGCAGTCGGGGTTCTTCGGACCGGGAGCAAGCAAGGGATATGAATTTTTTGAAAATCTTGATGTTGACCATTATGCGAGGGAGGCTTCAAGAATTGCCGTTACCATGGTAAATGCAAAATACAGCCCCAGCGGGAAAATGCCGGTTATAATTGACAACGGATTCGGAGGAGTTATATTCCACGAGGCGTGCGGCCACGGGCTGGAAGCTACGTCTGTTGCCAAGGGTCTTTCCGTATTCTCAGGAAAAATGGGGCAGCAGATAGCATCGCCTCTTGTAACAGCCATAGATGACGGTTCCATACCAGGAGAGTGGGGCTCATTCAATATTGATGACGAGGGAACAGCCTCACAGAGAAATGTGCTCATTGAAAATGGCATACTTAAAGGATATATGATTGATAAGCTCAATGCAAGAAGAATGGAAATGGATATTACAGGCTCGAGCAGGAGGCAGTCCTATAGGTTTGCTCCAACCTCCCGTATGTCAAATACGTTCATAGATGTGGGAAAATCAACACCTGAAGACATCATATCCAATACCGAGAGAGGTATTTATGCAAAGCACATGGGTGGCGGCTCAGTTAATCCAAGCACCGGAGAATTTAATTTCTCGGTTATGGAAGGATACATAGTGGAAAACGGGAAAATCAAGGATCCTGTGCGTGGAGCGACCTTAATAGGAAAAGGAACAGACATATTGAGCAAAATCGACATGGTGGGCAACAACCTCATGCAGAGTCAGGGAATGTGCGGCTCTGTAAGCGGAAGCATACCTGCCAATGTGGGTCAGCCTATGATTCGAGTATCTGAAATTACTGTAGGCGGAAGGGAAGGTGAAAAATAATGGATATGAAGTCATTGATAGAAAAAATATTCCGGGCTGGGA
>DOON01000045.1 GCA_003514865.1 Clostridiales bacterium | reverse complement strand
GGACATGGAAAGTGAGGTTGATTTATGCCTTTTGAATGACTCCATCAAGAAGCTAAACAAGAGAGAATATACCATCATGAAGCTGCGGTTCGGTCTAAACAATTCCAAGAGCTTCACGCAAAAGGAAGTGGCTGACATGCTTGGAATTTCACAGTCCTACATATCACGACTGGAAAAGAAGATACTTAACAGGCTTAAAAAGGAAATTAACAAAGCAGTATAAAAAGCATATACCGGGAAATAATTTTTAAGGGGGATAATATTTTTAAAGGGGAAAACAACGATGATAAACAAAGTAGTTATATGTGGTGTTAATACTTCTCAATTGCCTACAATCAAGACATCTGAGATGAGAGATATGATACATAAAATCCAGGAGGGAGATAATGAACTGAGAGAACAGTTTATAAACGGTAATTTAAGACTTGTTCTCAGTGTCATTCAAAGGTTTAATTCAAAAAACGAGCCTGTGGACGACTTGTTCCAGATAGGCTGTGTTGGCCTTATAAAGGCTATTGATAATTTTGATTTATCTCTTGATGTGAAATTCTCTACATATGCTGTTCCCATGATAATCGGTGAAATTCGCAGATATTTGAGAGACAACAACTCAATCAGGGTATCTAGATCCATGAAGGACACAGCCTACAAAGCGTTGCAGGTCAGGGAAAGACTTTCGGCAGGCAGCTCTCAGGAGCCCACGATTGCGGAAATAGCCAAGGAGATAGGCGTTGACAAGGAAGAAATAATCTTTGCATTAGAATCCATACAGGAGCCCATATCGTTGTTTGAGCCAATATACAATGACGGAGGGGATGCCCTTTACGTTGTGGATCAGGTAAAGGATGAAAAAAATATAGATGAAAAATGGATTGAGAAAATAACTTTGGAGGATAGTATAAATAAATTATCCGAAAGAGAAAAACAGATAGTTGATATGCGTTTTTACAAGGGAAAAACCCAGATGGAGGTGGCCGAGGAAATCGGCATATCCCAGGCGCAGGTGTCCAGACTGGAGAAATCTGCTCTGAGTCAGCTTAAAAAGGGATTTAAGTCATAGGAATCAGTATAAGGGATTTGCGGAAGCAAATCCTTTTTGTCATAATTGTAATAAATTGTACATACCCTATAGTATATTAACGCTAAGGGGTGAATGCTTTGACAAATTACTGGGAGCTGATTGAAAAGGATGTTGTAAATATCAAGAACGGTGAAATTATGGGTAGGTTTGACGACGTGGAAATAGATGCAAAGTTGGGTAAAATTCAGGCGTTTTACATAGAAGAAGCAGGAAGGTTCATGGGTATGCTGGGAAAATCCAAGGCACGAAGGGTAAAATGGGAAGAAATATTAAAAATAGGCATGGATGTAATAATAGTCAATGTTGATGATGACATAAACAACAGAGCAATAAAAGAAATGCTGGATTAACATCAACAGGATTATTGCTCCATGCAATTAATAAAGAGCAATTAAGGCATGCTTAATTGCTCTTATGTATTTATAGGTACGAGTTGCTTGTCAGAAGCCAATTCACAGCCTTCTTTGTCCATTCCTCAGCTTCCAATATTGTTTCTACAGAGTCAATTGCTACCGGCTTGTGAGAGAGCATTATTTTCTCGTTTATGTTTCCTATGTCGAGGAAACTTATTTTTTCGTTTAAAAACAAATCCACGCATGCTTCGTTGGAGGCGTTTAAAACCGCAGGCATAGTTCCACCGGCGTCAAGTGAGTTGAATGCAAGTCTTAGGCACTTGAATGTATCTGTGTCGGGATTCTCAAACGTAAGCTGCCCTATTTCCGTAAGGGAAAGGCTCTTGTATGAATTTTGCGCCCGTTGGGGATAAAAAAGTGCAAACTGTATGGGAACACGCATGTCAGGGTGTCCCAACTGTGCAATTGTGGAATGGTCCTCAAACTCTATTCCGGAATGGATTATGCTTTGAGGATGCACAACAACCTCAATCTGCTCTGGTTTCACATCAAAAAGAAACTTTGCTTCGATAACCTCAAGCCCCTTGTTCATAAGCGTGGCGGAGTCGACAGTTATCTTTCTTCCCATTGACCAGTTGGGATGCTTCAGGGCATCTTCCACAGTTACGCTTTTTAAAAACTCGGTGTTTTTCCCTCTGAATGGTCCTCCTGAAGCTGTCAGAACAATTTTATTTATGCTTTTTTTGTCATTTGCCATAAGGCTCTGAAAAATAGCACTGTGCTCGCTGTCCACTGGAATAATTTCAGAATTGTATTCCGTGGCGAGATTCATTATGTAGCTCCCGCCAGTAACCAATGTCTCCTTGTTTGCCAGGGCTATGGTCTTGCTTTTTTTGATTGCTGCTACAGTCGGTTTTAGTCCTATCATGCCGGACACTGCAGTTACAATTATATCGCTTTTATAAAATTCGGCAGCGGCTGTAAGCCCTTCTATTCCGTGCATAATTTCTGTTTTTATATCTGACGGCAGCATGTCCTTAAGCTGCTTTGCCTTTTCCTCATTCATTACGGCGCACAGCTCCGGGCTGAATTCAAGTATTTGGTCATACAGCAGGTGTATGTTGCTGTTGCCTGTTATGGCGCATACCTTTATTTTATCCGAGTGCCCGCGTACCACGTCTAATGTCTGTGTTCCGATTGAACCGGTTGAACCGAGAATGCTGATATATTTCATGGCTTCTCCTTTATTCATAAAATTTCAATACCGCTATTTTATCATATATGCAATGTTCTGCATAGTGCAAAAAAGTTCAAGGGTGGTGGACTTTCTAACAGGCCTTTTGTTTTATTTTAAAAAACACTTGTAATACTTTTAGATACAGTGTATTATAAATTATCATTAAAATAACACGACGGAGGGCAGGATGTATAAAAGTTATGAAAGTACAAGATGCTCTGATTTGAGGACATGCGCTTCGGATGCTGTGCTGAGAGGCATTGCTGATGACGGCGGCTTGTACGTGATGAGAGAGCTGGAACATAAAAAAATTGATGTTGAGAAATTGCAGGGGAAAAGCTACATAGATATGGCGGAAATTATTTTGGCTGAAATGCTGGATGATTTCTCTGCGGAAAAAATAAAGGAATGTACTGCAAAGGCATATACAAATAAATTCAGTACCGATGAAATTACGCCGGTTGTCAAGGCAGGAGATGCATATGTGACAGAGCTGTTCCACGGCCCAACGTCTGCATTCAAGGATGTTGCGCTCTCAATACTTCCGCATCTCATGACGGCTTCGTACGAAATGAACGGAATAGATGAAGAGGTTGTTGTCCTGGTTGCAACATCAGGAGATACGGGCAAGGCCGCCACCAAGGGCTTCAGAGATGTGACTGGAACAAAGATAGCTGTGTTCTATCCACACGGAGGTGTAAGTCAGGTTCAAAAGGCACAGATGGAAACGCAGGAGGGCTCAAACACTTATGTGTGCGCTATACATGGCAATTTCGATGATGCCCAGACAGGAGTAAAGAAAATATTTACGGATGCTGCTTTTACGGAGGAGCTTAAGGAAAATAATAAAATGTTTTCTTCGGCAAACTCCATAAATATAGGCAGGCTTGTTCCGCAGATTGTGTATTATTTCTATTCATATGTTAAGCTGATTGAAAATAAGGCGATAGTCATGGGAGATAAGGTTAACTTTGTGATTCCCACGGGAAACTTCGGAAATATTCTGGCGGGATATTACGCCAAGCTTCTGGGGCTTCCGGTGAACAAGCTCATATGTGCTTCAAATGAAAACAACGTCCTGTATGATTTTATAAGAACGGGTATTTACGACAGAAACAGNNTTATAAAACAATATCACCTTCAATGGATATTTTAGTGTCCAGCAACCTCGAAAGACTTCTGTACTACATGAGCGGAAAAAACAACGAATATGTCAAGTCTCTCATGGAGCAGCTGAATTCAGCAGGACGATATGAGGTAAGCAGTGAAATGAAGGATAAAATAAATTCGGAGTTTTACGCATCATGCATATTCAAGGATGAAACAGAAAGAACTATAAAGGAAACATTTGAGAAGCATGGATACCTGCTTGATACACACACGGNNAGTCCATACAAATTTTCCGGAAGCGTCTACGAAGCTCTTTATGGTGCCTCTCAGAGGGACGAATTTGAAATTATGGAAGAGCTGAGCAAAAGAACGGGAGTTGCGGTTCCGGAAAACTTAAAGGGGCTGAATAAGAAGGAAATCAGGCACACTGCCGTTTGTGAAATAAATGAAATGAAAGACTATGTCAGAGAAAAACTGATAAGGAGAAATTATGATTAGAATTACCGTTCCGGCATCCACGGCAAACATAGGCCCCGGCTTTGACACATTGGGACTTGCACTCAATATGTACAATTCATATGAGTTCGAAGAAACAGACGGGGAACTGACAATTGAAGGATGTCCGGATTTATATAAAAACAGCAACAATCTTGTATATAAATCCTTTAAAAAAACCGCGGAAATAATCGGAAGAGATGTGAAGGGATTAAAAATATCCATGAAGACAGATATACCTGTTTCAAGAGGGCTGGGCAGCAGCTCGGCCTGCATAGCGGGAGGTGTATTTGGAGCAAATGCACTGCTGAAGGGCGGTCTAAGCAAGAATGAGCTTTTTAAAATTGCGGTGAATATTGAGGGGCATCCCGACAATATGGCGCCTGCGGTATACGGAGGATTGACGGCATCAATAGTAGAGGAAGGCACTCCCTACTGCATGAGCTACGGAATAAGCGATAAATTGCAATTCTGTGCACTCATACCCGATTTTGAAACATCAACCAATGAAGCAAGAAAGCTTCTTCCGGAGCAGGTGGAATTTAAGGATGCGGTGTTCAACATTTCACGCACTGCAGTTCTTTTGAAAGCTCTTGAGGAGGGAAACGCGGAGATTATAAGGTTGTCGCTTAAAGACAGGCTTCATCAGTCATTCAGGAAGAAGCTGATACATGAGTTTGAAATGGTAAGGGAAATATGCGAAGGTAACGGCTCGCTGGCATTTTTCATAAGCGGCTCCGGGCCTACATTAATGAATATTACAGATAATTCTGAATTCATAAATAAAATTAAGGACAGTATCATGTGTCTGCAAAATAAATGGGAAATAAAGCTCCTGACTGCAGATACAAAAGGCGTAAAGGAGGAAGTATGTTAAAGAAGTATTTAATTGTCAGCAAAAAAATATTGCCGGATGTATATGAAAAGGTCATCGAGGCAAGAAATTTAATCAACAACGGCAGCGTAAAGGGAATCAGCGAGGCTGTGAAAATGGTAGGCATAAGCCGAAGCACTTACTACAAGTACAAGGACTACGTTTTTTCTCCGTCTGAAAACTCCATTGGAAGAAAGGCTGTAATATCCATGATGCTCAGACATGAAAAGGGCGTGCTGTCAAGCGTGCTCAACTACATGTCCATGGAAAACGCTAATATTCTCACCATAAACCAAAATATTCCCATTAACGGAAAGGCAGCCGTCAGTCTTTCCCTCGATATTTCTGACATAAGCAAACCCGTTGATGACGTTATGGCTGAGCTTAAGAAGGTTAAGGGCGTAAGCTCTGTAAAACTGCTGTCCATTGAGTAGGTAAATAAAATGTATGGATTAGTTTTAGAGGGCGGAGGCGCAAAAGGTGCATATCATGTAGGAGCTTTTAAGGCACTGCGTGAGCTAGGAATAGAAATCGGGGGAATTGCTGGAACATCCATAGGAGCAATAAACGGTGCCATGATGGTTCAAGGAGATTATGACCTTCTTGAAAGACTGTGGTACAGTATAAATTCCTATGAGCTGTTTGATTTGGATGAAAAAGCTATTTTAGATTTAAAGAATTTCAATCTGCAAGAAATAAATTTTTCTTATCTTATGCATCAGTCCAAGGAGATATTAGCCAACCGAGGGCTTGACACAACAAGGATCAGGGAGCTTTTTGACACATATGTGGATGAGGAAAAGGTGCGAAGCTCGGCTACGGACTTTGGAATAGTCACTGTGGACCTTACGGATAAGAAACCTGTGGAAATGTTCAAGGAGAATATTCCACAAGGAAAGATGACGGACTTTTTAATTGCCAGTGCAAACCTTCCCGCCTTCAGAATAGAGGAAATGGACGGGAAGAAATATCTCGACGGTGGTTTTTACAACAACCTTCCTATAGATTTGCTGGCTAAAAAAGGATACAGAGAAATAATTCCTGTGAGAACCATGGCAGTAGGCGTAGTGCGAAGAGTAAAGGATAAGAATGTAAAAATTACTTATATTCAGCCTGCGGAAGGAACTCTGGGTGGAATGCTTGATTCCCTGGATTTCAATATGGAAAAAGCAGACCAGCTTATAAAGCTGGGTTACTACGATACCATGAAGGTATTTAAAAAACTCAAGGGCTTCAGGTATTATTGTATACCCTACGAAGGAAACTTCATAGAGCTTATGACATATTACATGCTGCACAATAAAGAAATGATTGAAAGTATTGCCGAAATTTTAGGCTTTGCAGATTTCAGTCGGGACAGGGTGCTTTTTGAGAAAATAATGCCCAGGATTGAAAGCATACTAGATATGAAGGGTCGAGCCGATTACGAGGACATATGCATCAGGTTTTTCGAGAGAATTGCGGAAAAACTGAATGTTGAAAGGTTCAAAATATACAATACTCTGGACTTCCTCAAGATTACCACAGATGCCTTCATGGAAAAACCTATAGAATTCACAAAAAACCTGCCGTCCTTCATCAAGCAGAACAAGCTTTTATCTCTGGCGGTTAAGGAAGACTTGCTGGTGGAAATATTCCACACAATTATGAAATAAGACAAATTAAACGGACGCCGGGCGTCCGTTTGCATTTTTTGACTATTTCTTAAAGTAATCCACTATTCCGTAGGCAATTTTCTCGGCCATTATGTCCTGGAAGCTTCCTATGTGGATGTTCATTTCTTCCTGTGGGTTNNACGGTTATTGCGTTCAGATAAATTGCTTCCGCAAGGTTGTAGCCGTAGCGTGGGTCCTTGTAGTTTATTGTATTGTAATATGTTGAAAGCCCGAAGTAGTCGCTGTTGTTCAGAGAGTTGTGATGTATTGAGAGGAGAATGTCTGCCTTCAGCCTGTCAGCCATTCTGCCTCTTTCCTTGTTCGCTATATAGTAGTCACCGGTTCTTGTCATATATACCTTTGCTCCCATGCCCTCAAGGAAATCTTTAAGCCTGTTTGCAACCTCCAGATTAACATACTTTTCGTATTTCCCTGAATAGCTTATGGAACCCGGGTCCTTACCGCCGTGACCGGGGTCAAGGAGTATCGTCTTGCCTGCCAGAGGATTGACCTCCTTAAGATAGTCGCCGTTGCACCATCCTACGAGACCGCTTTCCGATACGATTTTATCCCAGCCGCTTTCGGAGCCTACAACATTTACCACAGCTCCCTTCTTAAGAGTGCCCACCTTCTTGTTCTCCGCGGAGGGGCCTGTTCGTATGTTCAATTCATCAATAGTCCTTTTGAAGGCCATACTTCCTTCCGAGTAATAGTTCCGGTTGTAGGTTGTCAGCCATCCTGCCACATATCCGTCTTGTTTGTCGTCTAGTCTTATCTGCAGCCAGCCGTTTTTTTCTCCAACTACCTTGTAGGAATCATATTTGTTTCCCTGTGCAAGTACATCACTGCTTTGGGACGCATTTGCTCTGATGTTGACCTTGTCGTATAAGATGTATATATCTTGCGACGACTTGTATTCCAAATCTGTGAGCCAGCTCGCCACATAGTATTCATTGCCTTTGTATTCTATTATGTGCCAGCTGTGATATGTATCTATGTATCTTGCCTTTTCTCCCGGCTCAAGCTGTGCAACAGCATCAGAAAGTGTTGTTGCGGATTTTCGTATATTTATTTTATTCTTTGTGTTGTTTACAACATATTTTTCCGGGGGGACGGTCACGAAATATTTTTCTATCCAGCCTGAAGAGCCACTCGGGGTTTTCACGTTGTACCATTGCTCATTTTCATTGACTATGTCAAGCTTCGTGCTCATTTTTAACGTGCTTACAACAGCCGAAGAGTAGTCGGCATTTTTATATAGCGCAATATCTGATATGTTTGTATAGCCTGTTGCCGCACCGTATGCGGGGACAAGGCTGAGCCACAGCACGGCGGCAATAATAAGTAATATTTTTTTCATGCGTCCTCCTTGTACTCTATGCCATGTTACCAATATTTTAACAGCTTTCGACAAAATAACCATTACAGTATTGTTACATAGTGGGTGTTATGTATGCCCTAACCCTATTTTTCAGAGAGGTCTTTTCTGAAAAATAGCGGTAGGTCAACCGCAACGAGCACCAAATTTGTGCGACGTAAGGAGCAAACAAATTTGTGATGCGAGACTGTGAATTTGTTAAAATCACAACATATATCAAATCAGGAGGAAAAGATGAAGCAATTTAAAGACATCTCAAAGGCCGACTATAAACAGACAGAACAAGAAATATCGAAATATTGGAACGAAATAGACTTATTGCAGCAAAGTGTTGAAACAAGAAAAGACAAAACACCGTTTGTGTTCTATGAGGGACCGCCAACAGCCAACGGCAAGCCAGGCATTCACCACGTAATAGCAAGAACACTGAAGGACTCTGTTTGCAGATTCAAAACGATGGAAGGATACCAAGTAAAGAGGAAGGCTGGCTGGGACACCCACGGACTTCCTGTTGAAATCGAGGTTGAAAAGCAGCTGGGCTTAAAGGACAAGACGGATATCGAGCAGTACGGCATAGATAAATTCAATGAAAGATGCAGACATTCGGTATTTACCTACGAGGCACAGTGGCGTGAAATGACCGAAAGAATGGCATACCTCATTGACTTGGATAATCCGTACATCACACTTGAAAATGACTACATCGAGTCAGAGTGGTGGATACTTGACAATATGTTCAAGCAGGGACTCATGTATGAAGGTCACAAAATACTGCCATACTGTCCGAGATGCGGAACAGGCCTTGCATCTCACGAGGTTGCTCAGGGATATGAAGAAATCAAAACAGTTACGGCATATGCAAAATTCAAGAAAAAAGACGCAGATGAATATTTCATAGCATGGACCACAACTCCGTGGACATTGCTGTCAAATGTTACATTGGCAGTAAATCCTGAAGTTGATTATGTAAAGGTAAGAACAAAGGACAAAGAAGATGCAAAGGGTGAGGTATATATCCTTGCAAAGGCATTGGCAGATAAAGTTGTAAATGAAGAATACGAAGTATTGGAAGAAATGAAGGGTAAAGCATTGGAATTCATTGAATATGAACAGCTCATGCCTTTCATTGAAGTACCTGCAAATAAAAAAGCATTTTATGTAACGTGTGCTGATTATGTAACAACTGAAGATGGTACAGGTATTGTTCATACCGCTCCTGCGTTTGGTGAGGATGACTATAACACGGGAATGAGATACGGACTTCCTGTTTTGAATCCTGTTGATGATACGGGGAGATTCAGAGGAACACCGTGGTCAGAAATGTTTGTAATGGACGCTGACCCTGCCATACTCAAATGGCTGAAGGAAAACGGAAAGCTGTACAAAAAGGAACCTGTGCTGCACAACTATCCTCACTGCTGGAGATGCCATACACCGCTTCTGTACTATGCACGACCAAGCTGGTACATCCAGATGACAAAATTGAGAGATAAGCTCATAGAAAACAACAATTCTGTTGAGTGGTACCCTGAATTTGTCGGTGAAAAGAGATTCGGGAACTGGCTGGAAAACCTCAACGACTGGGCAATTTCCAGAAGCAGATACTGGGGAACTCCTCTTCCGCTGTGGAGATGCGAATGCGGTCATATTGAAAGNNAGAGCTTCACAGACCATATGTGGATGACGTGCACATTGTATGCCCTGAATGCGGCAAGCATATGACGAGAGTAAAGGACGTTATCGACTGCTGGTTTGACTCAGGTGCAATGCCTTATGCTCAATGGCACTATCCGTTTGAAAACAAGGAAAGATTTGACGATTTGTTCCCTGCTGATTTCATATGCGAAGGAATAGACCAGACAAGAGGATGGTTCTATTCACTTCTAGCAATTTCAACATTTGTAATGGGCAAATCACCATACAAGAGAGTGCTGGTTAACGACCTGATACTTGACAAATACGGCAAGAAAATGTCCAAATCAAGAGGAAACACAGTTGACCCATTTGACCTGTTCGACAGATACGGCGCCGACGCGCTGAGATGGTACCTGCTGTACGTATCACCTGCATGGTCACCAACACGATTTGACGAAGACGGCCTGAAGGAAGTGCTAAGCCAGTACTTCGGTACAATAAAGAACGTGTATACATTCTTTGCGCTTTATGCAAATACAGACTCAATAGACCCAAGCGAATTCTTTGTTGAATACAAAGACAGACCGGAGCTTGACAGATGGATTATATCCAAGTTCAACAACCTGGTTAAATACGTGAGAGAAAGCATGAACGTATATGACCACAACAAAACAGTAAGAGCAATTCAGGACTTCGTAAATGAAGATTTGTCTAACTGGTACATCAGACGTTCAAGAAGAAGATTCTGGGTAACAGAGCTTACTGAGGACAAAAAAGCCGTTTACAACACAACCTATGAAATACTGGTTGGCGTTGCACAGCTGACAGCTCCTTTTGCTCCGTATTTATCAGAAGAGCTATACAGAAACCTGACAGGAGAAGTGTCAGTACACATAAGCTACTATCCTGAAGTTCATGAAGAGTTGATAGATGAAAATGTTGAGAAGAGAATGGACCTTGTGAAGGATCTTGTAAAGCTTGGCAGAGCATCGAGAGAAAATGCAAAAATCAAGGTAAGACAGCCGATCAGAAGAATCCACATCGACGGAAAATACCAGAGCCTCATCGAGGACCTTGTTCCGTTAATAAAGGAAGAACTGAACGTAAAAGATGTAGTTTTCGAGCATGACCTCAACGAATTCCTGGATTTTTCCCTGAAGCCGAACTTCAAGCTTGCAGGCCCAATGCTTGGAAGCAATGTTAAGGCATTTGCAGCAGAGCTTGCTAAGGCAGATGCGGCAGAGATAATAACAAAGGTGCAATCCGGTGAGAAGTACGAATTCACCGTAAATGGCCAGACAGTTGAGCTGAACGAGGAAATACTTGACATTCGTATTTCCGCAAAAGAAGGCTATGATGTATCAACAGGCAACAATCTGTTCACAATCATAGATACAGAGCTGACAGAGGACCTGATAAACGAAGGGTATGCCCGTGAATTCATCTCCAAGGTTCAGCAGATGAGAAAGAACAACGGATACGAAATGATGGACAGAATAAAGATTTTCTACAACGGTCCCGAAGAAATAGAGAAGGCTGTAAATGTATTANNATACAGGAATGAAGCTTGAAAAGATAATGTAATACAACTCTGCAAATATAAAAACGGTATGAATAGTTATTATTCATGCCGTTTTGTATTTGTAGGAGTTTTCTTGTACTACTGTATTTTCAGCAAATTCAATATCTCTCTCGTGATTTTAACACTCATCTGCCCGGGAGCAGATGCTTTGTTCAGCGATGCAAAGGTGAGGCATGAGCCGCACAAATCTCCTGTGAGCCTCGTTACAGCTCCTAATCCGCCCATGGACATAGTAATAAACGGACGGTCAGCCTTTTCCGTTTTCATTTCCAAAGAAGCCTCCATGAGGACGAGCACATCCTCCTCACAGTTGGGCATCACCGCTATTTTAGTTATATCGGCACCGTAATCCTGCATTTTTACAAGACGCCTCACAATTTCCTCCTTTGGCGGAGTCTTATGAAAATCATGGCTGGACATTACCACCCTCACACCTTTTTCATGAGCATGTGATACCACACTTTTTATCTGTTCCTCCGAGCTGAAAAGCTCTATATCTACTAAATCAACGAACCCGCTTTCAAAGGCAAGGCGGTTGAGTTCAAAATATTTTTCCTCCGACATCTCATGTACACCGCCCTCGCGGCTTGTTCTGAAGGTGAAAAGCACGGGTTTTNNATTCTAGGAGTTTTCCCACCACCTCAAAATTCTCCACATGACTAAAATGGTCAATTCTCAGCTCTACTAAGTCAAAATCGAGGGATTTAAGACATTCAAGGTCATGCAATATCTGTTCTTCATCTGTTCCCGTCAGAGGCACACAGATTTTAGGATTGCCTGCCGTGAACTCCAGCTCTTTTATTTGAATATTTTTCATCACACAGCTCCTTTATAAAATAAGTTTTTAACAAATATAGTTAATTATGAAATAAAAAATGGTATTAAAAATTATTTTTTGAAAGATAAATTATGTTCGAAAACAGAACACTGGAAATTCAACAATGAAAACATTCCCAACAAAAATGTTGAAATTGCAGTATTATCCGTTGACAATAGCTTGTTTTAAGTAATCGAATATTATATACTGGGCGTAAAGTATCTGTCAAATGAATTATCATTATTGCAAAAGAAAGGTCAGTTGTCATACTGAAAAAGGAAGTCATATGAAGGGTTTAGGTGTTTCACCGGGAATTGGAATAGGCAAAGCTTTTGTAATTGAAAAAAAATTTATGGATATAATCAAGACTTATGTCAGTGATGCTGAGAAAGAAATTGAAAGATTCAGAAATGCAGTTGAACTCGGAAAAGACCAGTTAAATGAAATATATTTAAAAACCCTTAACGAAATCGGTGAAAAGGAAGCTCAGATATTCAAATCCCATGANNCATTCATTTCAGAGGTGGAATCGAAAATCCTTGACGAGAAAATAAATGCCGAGTATTCCTTAAAAGAGGTTTCTGACTATTACATAAAAATGTTTGATAAAATTGAGGATGAATACCTGAGGGAAAGAGGAGAGGATATTAAGGACGTTATGAACAGAGTCATTAATATTCTGTCAGGTGTGGAAACAGCTGATTATTCAATGCTGGACAGCAATTCCATAATCGTTGCCAAGGACTTGACGCCCTCGGACACCGCACAGCTTGAAAAAGGCAAGGTTGCCGCCATGATAACAGAAATGGGCGGAAAGACATCCCATGCAGCAATTATAGCAAGAATAATGGGAATTCCCACAGTGGTGGGACTTGAAAATATAACCCAGAAAATAAAAAACAACGACACCGTCATATGTGACGGCAAAACCGGAAAGGTACTGATTAATCCCAACGAAAAGCAATTATCTTACTACATTCAGAAAAAAGATAGATTAGACGAAATAAACAATGAGCTTAAAAAACAAATAGGACTTCCCACAATTTCAAAGGACGGCTTCAGAGTCAACCTTTCAGCTAACATAGGAACTCCCCACGATGTGGATATGGTGCTGGAAAATGATGCCGAGGGCATAGGGCTNNAAGGATGAACAATTCGAGGAATACAAAGAGGTTCTCGTGAAAATGGGCGATAAGCCCGTAATCATAAGGACGCTGGACATAGGTGGAGACAAAAATGTACCCTATATTGACATACCAAAGGAAATGAACCCCTTCCTGGGCTACAGGGCCATAAGGTTATGCCTTGGCAATGTAGATGTTTTCAGGACACAGCTCAGAGCAATACTCAGGGCCAGCATTTACGGCAATGTTAAAATAATGTTTCCTATGATTTCAACCATGAGAGAGCTCAAAGACGCCAAGGAAATACTGGGCGAGGCAAGAAAGGAGCTTTCAAAGGAAGGAATTCCGTTTAAAAAAGATATTGAAATAGGAATTATGATTGAAATACCCTCTGCGGCAATCATATCAGATTTATTGGCAAGAGAGGTTGATTTTTTCAGCATCGGAACCAATGATCTCATACAGTATACAATGGCAGTTGACAGAATGAATTCAAGGTTGTCACATTTATACAGCCAGTACCACCCCGCATTGCTGCGGCTCATAAAGGGTATAATAGACAATGGCCGCAAGGCGGGCATATGGGTGGGAATGTGCGGCGAGGCTG
>DOON01000226.1:907-12706 GCA_003514865.1 Clostridiales bacterium | reverse complement strand
TTCGGCTTTATAGAAAATATTGACGACCTGTACAAAATATCATGCTGCATGATTACCAAGTCCGGAGGCATAACACTGAGTGAGGCATTAGCCGTACAGCTGCCACTTATAATAATAAAGCCTGTGCCGGGACAGGAAAAAGAAAATGCTCTTTATTTCGAAAAGAAAGGTGCCGCTATTATTGCAAACAACACCTACCAGATTATAGACAGCACACTAGAGCTTATAAACAATCCTCCTCTGCTCATTGCAATGAAGAAGAACATGAAAAAAATGTATAACAAATCCTCCTCCATGAAAATAGTTGAGGATGTTGTGGAAAGTATTGAAAAATAAATACCGCATATATAATGTATCCAATTTGAAGAAAATAAGCAAAAGACCAAATTCAGCAAAATTTTTGCCGAATTTGGTCCTTATTTATTTCAACTTTGAATTTATCAAATTTCCTAGACGTTCAATTCCCATTCTGATTCTTTCCGGTGGGTTTGCGCCGAAGCTCAGGCGCATACAGTTGCTGCCCTTGCCGTTGCCTTCAGTGAAGAAGCCCTCTCCGGCGACAAAGGCCACCTTGATTTCGGGATTTGATGTTGACTCCTCCAAAAGCTCGGACGTATTCAATCCTTCGGGCAGCTCAACCCAGGTGAACAGGCCTCCATCGGGGAATGTTCTCTTGATTCCCTTCGGAAAATATTTATCTATACTTTCTATCATAGCATCTCTTCTTTCCCTGTGTACATCGCAGAGCAGCTTGTGATGCTCAGGGTAGTAGCCCCTTTTGAAAAACTCTGCACAAATAGCCTGAGGCAGCAGTGAGGTATGCGAATTGGTGGCTGATTTGGCATCACTCATCTTTGATATGATATCATCATTTGCAAACACGTAGCCTATTCTGCTTCCCGGTGAGATTATTTTCGAAAAGCTGTTGGCGAGAACAGTGTGTCCTGTCTTATCAAATGCCTTGATGGGCATCAAATCCTCTCCGCTGTATCTTATATCTCTGTAAGGGTCATCCTCCAATATAATTACATTGTACTTGCTTCCAAGCTCGGCTATTTTCTTCCTTCTTTCCAGTGACAAAGTCCTTCCCGTAGGATTCTGGAATGTTGGTATCACATAAACCATCTTCGGATTATGCTGAATTATCTTTGTCTCAAGGTCGTCAACACACATGCCGTCTTCATCCATATGAACGGGAATGCAATTGGCTTCAAACATATTGAATGTCTCCAGAGAATGTACGAATGTGGGAGATTCCACAAGTATGGCATCACCGGGCTCTATGTACAACTGGCACATCAGATACATTGCCTCCAGACCTCCCGTGATCACAAGGATATTGTCCGCATCAGCACTCACACCCTTAGGGGCAAGCAAGTCCTTAACTATAACCTCTCTTAAATCCCGCACTCCCAGCACCGGTCCATAGGAAAGTATCTCGTACCCCCTTCCCTCCACAGTCATTATGTCATTGACAATTTCCCTGATTTTATCAACAGGCAGACATTCCTTGGCAATCGCCCCTCCCCCGAAGGAAATCATCCCAGGATCATTCATGGTTCCGAATAGTCCCTTGATTATATTGGGTGATTCCTCCATTGTATTCATTCGTCGTGCATATTCAGACATATAAATCCCCTCACTTTCATCTATTTGTTTAATTATATGTAAAAATAAATATATTTTCAATATATTTATATCACAGTCTCGTTCACCAAAGTATCAGCTCCCGCTGGTCGCATACTTTGGGAATCGCAGTTTCGTTCACATATTTGCTTACTCGCTTTCGCNNCAATTTCTTTCTCCCTAACGGCCGGCAAATGGGGTTATGGTATACAAAGACCAGAGAATCTATGGTTCTCTGGTCTTCTTCTTAGCTTTATATCCCAATTGCTCGTGCAACACCTTGTAGAGACATTTCTTGAAATTTTCGTCCTGTTCCTTGGTTCTCTTGGATGGGCCCTTGGTCTTTATTCCCTGCTTTCTGACTCTTTCGCTGATATATCTTGATTGTAGAAGGCTATCCATGTTGTTTTTGTTTATGAAAAATCCTGAAGTGTGAATTATTGCCGTAGCCTTTGACAGCACAAGGCTGGCAAGTCCATAATCCTGTGTTACAAGAATATCTCCTTCTTTGAACATCTGTACTATTTTATAATCAACGGAATCTCTTCCCTGCTCCACCACAACAACCTGGTGGCTGCTCTGAATGTAGTGATCCATATCCACCACTATTATGAGCTCCATCCCAAATTCTCCCGCAGCATTTTCGCAGATTTCTCTTACCTTCTGGGGGCATGCATCCCCGTCTATTATTATTCGCATGAAAAATCTCCTTTTTTATTTCTNNTGCTCCACAGAGACACAGCCGTTTCTCACATCCGCAGGTACCTCAAAAAAGTTTCTGTCCGGCAAATCCGACAAGCTCAGCTCATTTCCGTCCCGCACCGCCAGCATGTATTGCACGGTGCTTTCCAGCTCTCTTATATTTCCGAACCATTTATATTTCATGAACTCCTCGGTAACCTCCTTGGAAACCTTCACGTCCGAGGAGGAGCCTACCCTGATGAAATATGAAACAAGGTCCTTTATATCACCCAGTCTCTCCCGGAGAGGAGGAAGATACATGTATCCTATCTTAAGCCTGTAGTACAAATCTGCACGGAACTGCTTATCTATGACCATATCTCTAAGATTTTTGTTGGTGGCCGCTATTATCCTTACATCTACCTTCTTTATGGTGGTCCCGCCCAGCATCATTATTTCCTTTTCCTGAAGCACCCTCAAGAGCTTTGTCTGAAGCTTTGGAGATACATCTCCGATTTCGTCCAGAAAAATAGTACCTCCGTCTGCAAGCTCGAAAAGTCCTATCTTACCGCCTTTTTTGGCTCCCGTAAATGCACCCTCCTCGTAGCCGAACAGCTCGCTCTCTATGAGGTCGTCGGGAAGAGCGCTGAAATTAATCGCAAGATATGGTCCGTACTTTCTCTTGGAATTCTGATGTATGACGCTTGCAAACAGCTCCTTGCCCGTCCCGCTTTCGCCCTCTATGAGTACGGTGAGGTCAGTCTTTGCCAGCTTGAGAGCTTTATTCTTTATTTCCTCAAGAAGCTTGCTTGAGCCCACGATGTTTTCAAGGTTGTATTTCGCCACATGTCCCCTGAGCAGGTAGTCATGAAGCCGCACCACATTATCCTCTCCTTCATCCCTGTCGGTAGTTATAACTATATCCTTTCCGTTTGGCGCTATAATCTATNNTTTGTAACCTTTACATCTACGCCCATTATGTGTAGTGCCTTGTTTTCAAATATATCTGAGCTTAGAAAATATGGATACAGCTCTTTGTCAATAATATTCCGCACATTTTTATTTTCCAGCTCCTTGTCCGTCAGCAGGAATCTTTTCATTTTCTCATTTGCGTACTTTATATATCCGTTTTCATCATAGACTAAAATTCCGTTAACTAAATTATGAATTATGTTATTCAAATATCCGTTCAGCTCGTTGACCTTATTGTTTACGGCAGATACATGATGTGAAACGTTGATAATTTTCTGCATGTATTTTTTTATGATGAACGTTGTATCCTTGTGCCCCAGATTCAGCTTATCCATAATCTGATACATGGAATTGATGTTTATGATTCTTGGGCCTAAGTTTATAACGGTTGTAACACAGTCAGGAACCTTGTCCGTTTCCCCCGGAGTTATGGCAATTTTCAGCTTCTTGTAACTGAGTATGCCTGGATAATACGGATAGTACTTAATATGGTTGAGTCCCAGCTCCTTTAAATCATTAATGGAGCTTGCAGTTGTTTCCTTATCGTCATTTACCAGAAGCACCTCCTCATTTACCGGAATTACCGCAATCTGGTCAATGAAGTCAAAATTAATGCTTCTTTCACATATTACAATGTCATCGTACTCATAGTTCAAATTCATTGCATCAAGCTCATCTCTCATTTCCTGACTTGAAACTATGAGCAAATCACATTTTAAATTTTTTTCAATTCCTTCCTCCTGAGCGTAGGATTTCAGAATATATTTATCCGATATAAATTCCCTCAGCTGATTAGCCAGAAAATCCCTCGTGCTCCCGGAGCCTGCTATAAGAATTATCTTTTTCTCCACAATATCACCTTAATTTTTACTGAGTGTGTATATGTCCTTGCGCACATGCTTGAGAAGCGGCAGTTGCTCCCTGACCTTTCTCACATAGTCCAGGTCTACCTCTCTGAGCATGTATCCTTCTTTCTCATCCATTCTTCCCACCACATCTCCCCATGGAGAGGCAATAATTGAATTTCCGTATGAATGGTATGAAAAATCCATATCCCTTGCAGGCGCCACACCGATGGTGTACACTTGATTATCAACGGCCCTTCCTCTAAAGTGCAGCTCCCAGTGAGCCGGTCCAGTGGTCATATTGAACGCTCCCGGCGCAATTATTACCTGCGCTCCCTCCGCAGCCATGAGCCTGCTGAGCTCCGGAAACCTTATATCATAACAGACCGCCACTCCCATCCTGCCGAATTCCGTATCAAAAACCGTCACATCATTGCCCGGTGTAAATGTATCGGACTCCTTGAAATACTGTCCGCCTTCAATGTCAATATCAAACAAATGCATCTTTCTGTGCTTTGCGATTTGTTCTCCCTTTCTGTCAAATACATAGGCGGTATTGTAAACCCTGTCTCCCTCCAGCTCGGGAATTGTTCCTGCCACAATATAAATTCCATATTTCTCTGCGGCATTGCTCATTTCCTTCCATGCAGGTCCTCCCTCTTCTTCGCTGAATGATCTGAAGCAGGAATTTTCATAAGGGCAGCAAAACATTTCCGGAAGCACTGCAAGATCCGCTCCCTCAGCGGAAGCCTTCTCAATCATTCTCACCGCATTTTCAATATCTTTCATTTTATCGTCATAAACCATGGTCTGCAATAAAGCCGCATTAAATTTATTCATATGACTCTCCCTCCTCTGATAACAGATGCATTATTGTTCTCCGCTAATTATTTTATTTTACTTTATTTTATGTTATTTTCAATTTTCTCATGCTGTATGGCCATTATANNCAAAGCATCATACTTAGCCTTGTCTTCAGGTTTGTCAGAACCGTCCTTCAATGGTCTTCCGTTTAAGTCAGAAGTATATTTTCCGAACCATTCTTCAACCTCAACAACAGTCTTTCCTATAAATAATTCTTCATATTTCTTTATCTGGTCAGTCCATGTTCCTGTTCCCATCACATATCCGTCACCACGGTCTCTCTTGGTCGCCCAGCTCGCTATTTCAGCCAAGTAGCTGTCATTTGTAACTGTCAGTGTGCCGTCAATCTTTTCATCATGATTTTCATCATTGTTGTATGATTGTCCGGGGAAACCTGAGAAGTGAGGCATTGTAGCTCCGTCATAGTTAGGTGTTGCAACCTCTTGTTGATCTATATACAAAGCAACAATCTTTCCTTTGCTATCAAACAATGCATTTGTGAAAACCTTGTTTATGCTGTATACCTGAACACCCTTATCATCCTTTCCAGGACCAACACGCGGCATAGACAATGCAATAGTACCCATAGAAGCAGCTTCCTTAACATTAGTCAACGGAACTTTTGTCTCAAAGGATTCCTTAATAGCAGCTATTATATTACCGTGAGCATCGTTTAAGCTCATTGTTGCAGCTGATGTCACATCTGCAAGCATTGCTTTTTCATCTGCTGACAAAGCATCATACTTAGCCTTATCTTCAGGTTTATCAGAACCGTCCTTCAATGGTCTGTGGTTCAAATCAGATGTATATTTATCAAACCAGTCTTCAACCTCTTTAACAGTCATACCAATAAATACTTGTTCAAATTTGTTCATTTGCTGATACCACGTACCTGTACCCATACGATAGCTGTCTCCGCGGTCTCTCTTTGTAGCCCAGCCGGTAACCTCTGCTTTGAAATTATCATCATTATCAGTTGTTTTACCGTCTATAACTCCGTCATGGTTCTCATCATTGTTGTATCCGCCCTGTCCCGGATATCCGCTGAAATGCGGCATACCGTCTCCGTCATAGTTAGGAGTTGCAACCTCTAAAATGTCAACAGTCAATGCGAGAATTCTTCCTTCCTGGTCAAACAGCGTATGTGCGAACACATCGTTAAAGCTGTAAACAGGTGTTTCTGTATTGTCTTTTCCAGGTCCCAGACGGCCTATACTTGCAAGTCCGGGTCCTTGATAAACCTCAGCTGCAGTAACAGCATCAGGTTTTTTCTCATCCTTAACCTCAGCAGTCGGTGCCGGATATTTAGCAGGATCTAAAGCATTGTTCACAGCATAGATTATAGCCTTGCTTGTAACTGTTGCGCCTGAAACAACCTCAACCTCTGTTGAATTTGCTTCCACTATTTTATTAGGAAGTTCATCAATTGCTTTCGTACCTATTCCGTTAGTTTCATTTGGTCCTTCTGCTACAACTTTAGTTATCTTGTCCCCTTCTTTTGTAACAGTAACCTTAATCTCTCCCCCAAAGCCTTTGCCTACACCCGTTAAAGTTTCAGCTTGTCCTGCCGGTGCCTGAGTTTCTTTAGCACATGCTGCAATGCTTAAAACCATCAGCACACACAATGCTAGCGATAATAACTTTTTCATTTTACCCTCCAGGTATTATATTGTAAATAATCCATATCAGCATTTATCAACATTTCGTTAAAAAATCTACATCTATAGATGTGATTATTCATGCCGATATCTATTGCCTCCTCATAGTAGCATTTTCAATGTATCTAAGTCAATATAACTTTGTTAAGAATAGTTAACAATTATCTCCTATACTTAAAAGTTCATAAATTTTTGTTGTAAATTTTTAAATAAGTGGAAAAAAATTTTGTTTGTTTGAAATAATCCTGTTGTATAGTTAAAGGAAAAGGAAGATACCATATAGCATCTTCCCTTGGATTTTATTTATTCCAGCTCGGCTATCAGCTCGCCTGATACCACACGCTGGCCTTCCTTAACATATATTTTTGCAACGGTTCCCGCAAGAGGTGCGAGGACGTTTGTTTCCATTTTCATTGCTTCAAGCACTGCCACAGGCTGGCCTGCTTCAACCTTATCTCCCTGCTTCACAAGGATTTTGTAAACATTTCCGGGTATGTTTGCACCGATTTCATACTGGTTGCCTGTGTCGGCCATTACCTTTTCAATTGATGCGCTCTTCAGGTTTATGGCATTTTTGTCCTTCACGGTTATTACTCTTCTGTTTCCGTTAACTTCAAACACAAGGTCCTTAGTACCGTCATCATTGGTTTTCACCTCTACAAGCTTGATACCCAACTTCTGTCCTTCGGCAATTTTCACCTCACAGGTTTCGCCTTCCTCCAGACCGTGGAAAAATATGTCGCTTCCCATGAGCCTCAGGCTACCTTCTTCCTTCAAGGCTTTGTAGTAATCCTCAAACACCTTCGGATACAAGGCATAGCTCAGTGCTTCCTCCATTGTGCCTTCAAGGCCGTACTTTTCCGCAAGCATCTGCCTGATTGAATCGAAATCTTCAGGAGGCAGGAGCTCTCCCGGTCTGCAGGTGATTGGTGTCTTGCCTTTAAGAACCAACTTTTGCAGGTCTTCGGGGAATCCTCCCTCAGGCTGCCCCATCATTCCCTCGAAGTACGATACGATTGAGTCAGGGAAGTCCATGTCCTTTGCCTTGCCGTAAATATTTTCCGATGTCAGGTCGTTTTGCACCATGAATATTGCCATGTCGCCCACTGCCTTTGAGGACGGTGTAACCTTTACTATGTCTCCCAGCATTTCATTCACGGTTTTGAACATATCCTTGACCTCTTCAAACCTGTGTCCGAGGCCGAAGCTTTCTACCTGCGGTTTGAGATTTGAATACTGTCCTCCAGGAATTTCGTATTTGTAAATTTCCGCAGTTCCTGTTTTCAGTCCCGATTCAAATTTATTGTACACCGGCCTTACTGCCTCCCAGTAATCGGATATTTTCTGCATATCGTCCAGATCCAGCATGGTATCTCTGTCTGTGTTGTTCAGTGCAGCTATTACAGAGTTCAGGGGCGGTTGGCTTGTGAGCCCCGCCATTGAGTTAAATGCCGTATCTATTATGTCAACTCCGGCATTGGCGGCTGCATATATGGTCACCACGCCGTTTCCGCTTGTATCATGCGTATGAAGATGCACGGGTATGGACAATTCGTCCTTAAGTGCACGAATGAGCTTATCGGCTGCCATAGGCTTTAAGAGTGCGGACATATCCTTTATTGCAAGTATGTGAGCGCCTCTCTTTTCAAGCTTTTTAGCCAAATCCACATAGTATTTCAGAGTGTATTTATCCCTTGTGGCATCAAGTATGTCCCCTGTGTAGCAAATGCTGGCCTCGGCTATTTTATTCTGCTTCAGTACCTCGTCANNTGATTGCTACCTCCATACCTTCAAGCCAGTTGAGGGAGTCAAATATACGGTACACATCGATCCCCGCAGCTGCGGAGGACTTTACAAATTCCCTTATTACATTGTCGGGATAGTTCTTATACCCTACTGCATTTGCTCCTCTCAGCAGCATCTGGAAGAGGATGTTTGGCATTTTTTCTCTCAGAGTCCTCAGTCTTTCCCATGGGTCCTCCTTCAGGAATCGGTATGCCACGTCAAACGTAGCCCCGCCCCACATTTCAACGGAGAAAAGGTCGCTTGCCATATGTGCCATGGCAGGGGCGATCTTTTCCATATCCACTGTTCTAACTCTTGTTGCCATGAGAGACTGGTGAGCATCACGCATGGTTGTATCCGTAAGCAGCAGCCTTTTTTCATTAAGCACATATTTTGAAACCTCCTGAGGTCCCTTTTCGTCAAGGAGCTGCTTGAGACCTGCTTTTAGTTCCCCTCCCTGGAATTCCGGAACCCTGGGAACATCAAATTGCGGCTTAACTCCTTTTGTTTCATTCACAACAATATTTCCTATATAGTTTAATACCTTAAGCTCCTTGTCCTCTCCGCCTCTTACGTTTAGCAGTGATGGATTGTCCGCTATGAAGCCCGTGTCGCATATGCCGTTTTTAAAGTCCTCATGATTAAGGACGTTCAGCAGGAAGCCAATGTTAGTTTTTACTCCGTGCACCTCAAGCTCCTTGAGGGCTCTTGGGTTTTTGTTTATAGCATCGGAGAAGGTTCTTCCGTGGGATATTACCTTCACTAGAAGGCTGTCGTAATACGGGCTTATAACCGCGCCTGTGAATCCGTTTCCTCCGTCAAGTCTTATACCGAAGCCTGAACCTGTCCTGTAAACATCGATTTTTCCTGTGTCAGGAGCAAAATTGTTTGCCGGGTCCTCTGTTGTAACTCTGCACTGTATTGCATAGCCGCTCTGCTTTATATCAGCCTGTGATTTTATGTTTATTTCATCAGAATCAAGTCTGCAGCCCTGTGCTATGAGAATCTGCGCCTGAACTATGTCAACTCCCGTAACCATTTCCGTAACGGTGTGCTCAACCTGAATTCTCGGGTTCATTTCTATGAAGTAGTGCTTTCCGTCCTTGTCCACCAGAAATTCCAGTGTGCCGGCATTTCTGTAATTTACCGCTCCTGCAAGCTTCAGAGCGTCGCTGCATATTGCTGCTCTTTGCTCGTCTGTTATGCTCAATGCAGGCGTAAATTCAACAACCTTCTGATGCCTTCTCTGAATTGAACAATCTCTTTCAAACAAATGAACAAGATTTCCGTAATTGTCCCCAAGCACCTGTACTTCAATGTGCTTCGGCTTATCAAGATATTTTTCTATGAATATATCATCTATGCCAAATGCCTTCTTTGCCTCGCTCTGGGCACTTCTGAATTCTCTGAGCAGGTCCTCTTCGCGCCATGCAATACGCATCCCCCTGCCGCCACCGCCAGCAGAAGCCTTCAATATTACAGGATATCCGCAGAAATCGGCAAATTTTCTGGCATCCTCTTCGGATTTCACTGCTTCCTCAATACCAGGAATAGTGGGAACACCAACAGAATTTGCGGCTATTTTCGATGTTATTTTATCTCCCTGCCTGCTCATCATAATATGGTCGGGACCTATGAACACAATGCCTTCTTCCTCACATTTACGGGAAAATTCCACATTTTCGGATAAAAATCCATAGCCGGGATGGATTGCATCCACGCCCTTGGACTTTGCGAGACTGATTATCTCGTCAATTCCCAAATAAGCATCCACAGGCTTTTTATTTTTTCCCACCTGATATGCCTCATCTGCCTTTGTTCTGAAAAGTGAATTCTTGTCCTCCTCAGAATAAATTGCGACACTTCTTATGCCAAGCTCTTCGCAGGCTCTGAAAACCCTTATGGCAATTTCCCCGCGATTCGCTACCAATACTCTTTTAAATTTCCTCATGGCTCCACCTCATAGTAGTATCTTGTTATCATAAAAAATAGTTTAACATTATATTATTAATTTTACAATCAATAAATTTAATAAAATTAAATTTTGACGTTAAATACTTTATTTTATTCGTTTTAGCTAATTAAAAACTATGAGGCATCGTTTTCAGCCTTAATTTATAATGCATACTAAAAAGCCAATATGCTATATTAATTATAGTAAATTGGCTTTATGTGTTATACTATTTGTTTTTATCGGCATTATCTTCCATTTCCCGGGAAATTTCGNNCATTTATTTCAAAGCAGGAAAGGCTGCAGTTTTGTACTACATTTCCCATCCAGTCGCTGTTTATTTTAAATTTTCTTATATATGACTCGATGCATTTGATTGTTCCGCCATGGGCAACAATTAATACCTTTTTGTTTCTGCAGCTTTCGATTGTATCCTTGAGAGCCTTCTCAACCCTGCCGTAAAATTCCGATAAATTTTCGCCGTTTGGGTAGCGGTTGTGAACCGGGTCCGCCTTTATTTTAGAAAGTACATCACCATGGGCTTCCTCTATTTCATCCCAGCGCATACCTTCAAAATCGCCAAGGTTTATTTCCATAAAACCTTCATTCTTTAATATATCTATATTTTTATTTCCTTTCACTATTTGAGCAGTGTGGTACGCTCTTTTGAGAGGGCTTGAAATTATGCAGTCAAGCTCAATATCTTCAATACGAGATGCCAGAAGCTCCGCACCCAGTATTCCTTTTTCGGTAAGCTCGGAATTCTTGCTTCCTTGAAATCTTCTTTGCCTGTTCCACTCTGTTTCACCATGTCTGGTTAAATATATTACTGTCATACTATCACTTCCTCAATTACTTTCATACATTTATATTTACATGCCAGTCATCATTCCCGTAAAAATCGGTACCAGCACCGTCACCGACAGAGATATTATCACTCCGCTGATGAATGCTATTACGGCAACCTCTTGGTTTGTATTTTTTGTTATCATGGGGAGACCCGTATCCATGCTTATTGCTGCTCCTGCAGCAATGGTTTCCAGATATCCTATGCGTGCTGCTATAATCGGTATACAGACAAACGCCATCATCTCCCTGAACACGTTGGTCAAAAACGCAATTGCGCCAAGCTCCGGGGATATGGGTGTTATTATTATTGCCGACAGAGTGTACCACGACATTCCCGACGCCACAGCAAGGGCTCCGAATATATCCATACGGAACAATACACTGCACACAACGCCTCCCAGTAGGCTTCCTGCTATGGTTGCCACAGGTACAATGAGGATTTTAAAACCGGCTTTTTTCAGGTTCTTGAATATTTCGCTGTTGCCGCCCAAATCTATTCCTACGAAAAATAGCAGAAGGCAAAGCCCTACATCCATGAGCAGCCCTGTTTTTCCCTGCACCGCATCGG
>DOON01000226.1:0-887 GCA_003514865.1 Clostridiales bacterium | reverse complement strand
GACCCTTGCTGCTTAAAATCCAGCCCACAGCCAAAAGTCCGAAATACAATAAAATCCTGAATGCCATACTTCCTCCGTCCCCGTTTTATATATTTTATCACATTTCAAGCTGTCCGTAAAGGTTGAACTATTCCGGCGCTACTCCGCTGTTCAGCCAATTCACAAATTCATTCTCTGTTATTATCCTTACGCCCAGTTCTTTTGCCTTCTTATTTTTTGATGAGTTTGACACATTATCGTTGTTAATGAGGTAGTTTGTTTTCGAGGTTACGGAGCCTGTTACCTTTCCGCCTCTCTGCTCAATGACTTCCTTCAGCTCATCCCTGTTTTTAAACTGCTCTACCGAGCCTGTGATTACGAAGGTACTATCCTGGAATATTTGCTCCTCTTTGCTTTCCTCAACCTTTTCAAGCTCTATCTCATCAAGAATATCCGTGACAATTACGCTCTTTCTTTCATTCCCGAAAATGTCTGCATAGCTCTTCGCCATTATATCTCCGATGCCGTCTATTTCAATTAGCTCATCAAAGCCGGCATTTTGAATTTTGCTCCAGTCGTCTCCGAATTTCCTGCATATTATTCTGGCATTTGAAACTCCTATGCCTGGTCTACCAAGGCTGTATAAAAGCCTTGATGCTGTGGTTTTTCTTGCCTTGTTCACCGAGGATACAAGATTATTGAAGGACTTTTCTCCGAATCCTTCCATTTCCGTTATTTCTTCCTTAAATTTCTCAATGTGGAACACATCAGCCAATTCCTTTATAAGGCCTTTTGCAATGAGCTTTTCGATTGTAGCCTCCGACAGACCTTCTATATTGATTGCATCCCTGCTTACAAAATGTGTAAATGATTTTATCTGCTTTGCCAGACATTCATCATTTGTGCAA
>DOON01000088.1:4560-4810 GCA_003514865.1 Clostridiales bacterium | reverse complement strand
AGGAAGAGTTATCTTTCCGCCAAACATGTATCTCATTTTAGCAGCCTGATTTACAAGCTGATCCATTCCCACCGTAAGAAAATCCACAAACATCAATTCAGCTATAGGTCTCAGACCACAAGCAGCAGAGCCTACGGCCGCTCCCACAATAACACCCTCGGATATAGGTGTATCCCTTATCATCTCTTCTCCGAATTCATCAAGCATTCCTGCGGATACACCGAAGCAGCCTCCGAATTTTCCCACGTCT
>DOON01000088.1:0-4516 GCA_003514865.1 Clostridiales bacterium | reverse complement strand
TCTGATTCCTTCAGCATAAGTCATTTTTCTCATCTTACTCTGCCCTCCTCTATTATATCTGTATAAACATCCTGAAGCGCTGACTCTAATGACGGCATGCTGCTCTCGTCAGCAAATCTTTCTGCCTCCTCCACCAATGCATCAATACGCGCATTGGTTCCTGCAATTTCTTCTTCAGTCATCACATTATTTGCCAGCATATATTTTTCAAGTCTCGGTATTGGATCTTTCTTAATCCATGCTTCCAATTCACCATCCGCNNCCCTGTCCCTTTCGTGCTCTGGAAGAAGCTTCTCCCACAGCCTCGTACACTGCAAACACATCGTTTCCGTCCACCGTAACTCCCGGCATATTGTATGCTGCTGCTCTTACGGAAACATCCGTTATTGCCTGATGCCTTGCCTGGCTTACTGAAATTCCATAGCCGTTATTTTCACACACGAATATTACAGGCAGCTTCCAGACGCTGGCAAGATTTAACGCCTCATGGAATGTACTCTGGTTTGTAGAGGCATCACCGAAAAAGCATACACAAACCTGGTCTGTCTTTCTGTGCTGTATGGCAAGTCCGGAGCCCACAGCAATATTATGGCCTGCTCCTACAATTCCGTTGGCTCCCAATATTCCCTTGGTAGCATCCGCTATGTGCATGGAACCGCCTTTCCCCTTACAATAGCCCGTCTCCTTTTGAAACAGCTCAGCCATCATATATTTCAGGTCTCCACCCTTGGCTATAATGTGACCATGTCCTCTATGAGTGCTTGTTATATAGTCGTCATCTCTCAAATTAGCACAGGCTCCCGTTGCCACTGCCTCTTCGCCGATATAAAGATGGACAAAACCTCCAACCTTGCCTTCGGCAAATAAATCCTTTGCTCTTGTTTCAAATTTACGAATTTTAAGCATTGTTTCATACATGTTCTTAATTTGCTCGTTTGTAATTTTCAAAATAATACCTCCCATCATTTTTTTACTTCAACCTTCACACATGCCACAGCGACTTCAATGGAATCATCATTATCCCCAAAACCCGGGAAATATAGACCTTCTGTTCTTAAACCTCCTTCCACAGCCTTCACCTTAACACTTCCTACTGGAAAGCACTCCGCCACATCTTCTGCGACTACCTCTTCCGGCCTTGTAACAGCAATGGTAACCTCGANNCTGAGAAAACCCGCAAACCTCGTTTAGTCCCACCAGACAGCTTCTTGATATGGCATCCTTCGCCGCCTTGACAGCTGCTTTTGTCACATCCTGTCCGTGAAAATCAATTCCCATTCCGAATTCGATTATGAATCTATCCGTTTTCACCACCTCCGATACTAAGTATATATAAAGCAATATGCATGCCAATAAAATCAAAAATTTATTCTCTGTAAAAAATGTTGGAATCTAGGCTCTTTACAAAAGCTGGGCATTTATTTAGTATTTATTTTGCAATAAAAAAGTATCAATGTGAGACTATTTTCTCACATCGATACTTTGGATGAGACACTTTTTTAAAATTTATTGACAAAACCGCGAGATTGCATTCTCAATATCACATATAAAACATTTTCCCTTACCGTCTCATTTTGATACTAATCACTATTGAACAAGTTTTTCAAAATTATTCAAATCTATAGAATAAGCCTTTATTTTCCTGTAAATGGTGGCCTTGCTTATGTTTAAGTCCCTGGCTGCCTTTAAAACATTCCTGTCATTAAACATCAAAGCACGGACTATACTTTCTCTTTCCACATCCTTGAGATTAAGCGAGGCTTTTTCCTCTACTTGCTTCATATCCTTGCTGTGTAGGGGTACAAACTTAATTTCTTCCTCCTCAGACATATAGTATGCCCTCTGGATAATATTCTTAAGCTCCCTTACATTTCCTGTCCACTCGTGCTCCATAAGTCTGTTTTCAAACATGTGGCTGAAAAACTTATTCATGCCGTTGTTTTCTTCATTAAGGCTTTTCAGAAAATATTTTGCAAGCTTCAGTATGTCTTCCCTTCTGTTTCTCAGAGGCGGTATCCTCAGATTTATCACATTAAGCCTGAAATATAAATCCTGCCTGAAGGAGCCCTTGGTCACTTCCTCAATCAAATTTCTGTTTGTTGCTGAAATAACCCTCACATCTAGAGGTCTTTCATATGTTCCGCCAATCCTTACGATTTTATTGTTATCCAGCACCCTTAAAAGCTTGGGCTGCACCTCCAGAGGCACTTCCCCTATTTCGTCAAGAAAAATTGTACCACCGCTGGCAAGCTCAAACTTTCCCGGCCTGCCGCCCTTCATGGCACCAGTAAATGAACCGCTTTCATAACCGAACAGTTCACTTTCAAATAGCTCCTTCGGAATTGCCGAGCAGTTTATGGCTATAAACGGTCCGTTTCTCCTGTGGCTTTCATTGTGAATTGACTGAGCATACAATTCCTTTCCAACTCCACTTTCTCCTTCTATCAATACAGCGCAGTCGGTCCTGGAAATCTTTTTTGCCATATTTACAAGTTCACACATTTTGTCATTGTCGGTAATGATGCTGTCAAAGGTGTAGTTTGCCTTAAACCCCGCTAGCTTGCTTACCTCTTTGATTACATGCTTTGACTCCCTCAATACTATAACAGCTCCTGTAACATCATCTCCTTCAAATAGCGGAGAAATGCTGAGAGAGCACTCTATTTTTTTATTACCAAATGGGATAGTAAGATCAGAATATCCCATCTTTTTCTTTCTCNNTTTCAATATCTATGCCTTTCAATATTTTTGAAATATCTATATCAAGGACATCCTTTTCCTCAATTTTAAAAAGCTTTGGTATTTTGTTGTTCATTTTTACAATCTTAAAATCATTATCAATTACAATAATGCCGTCAAGTATTGAGTCAAAGGTTGTATCCATAAGATTGTATGATTCTGAAATAATAAGCTGCTTTTCAATTCTGTTGGCACTTGAAGCAGCTATTCCGAATGTGTGAGTCTGTACATCTTCCGCTCGTCCTGATATATCAAAGCTCCCGATAATTTCTCCCTTGCTGTTATGTATGGGAGCCGCCGAACATGTCCATCTGTGATGATACTCACAATAATGCTCAGCACCTATTACCTGCACCGGTTTATCAGTTGCAAGGCATGTGCCGATAGCATTTGTTCCCACACTTTTTTCATTCCATAGTGTTCCTCTTACAAAATTCAATGTGCTGTGGAAGTCCATTATATCATTGTTTATTATCAGATCTATAATGATGCCTTTTTCATCAGTCAAAACAACGCTGTAGTTTGTACTTTTGACCATTTCGAAAACATTTTCCATAATAGGTCTTGAAAGCTTTATAAGCTCCTGCCTTTTTAAAATGCTTTCCTCAAGCTCAGAAGCACTTACCTTGCTTCCGTATCCGGATAAATGATTCACATCCATTTTCCTGCATCTTTCCCATGACTCCAATATATATGGTTTGATCTCCGGTGAAGTTATGTCATTATTTATATATGCTGTCCATCTTTCTTTCATTTCATTTAGCATACTCCACTTCCTCTCCTTTAGAAAATGTTTTCATTTTTGCAACATCTTATATGTTCAGATTAATTATTGATATTTATCAAACCAAATCCTTGAATAATCAATATCGCTTTCTTCGTACGGCTTTCTGCTCTCATCTTTATATCCCAGCGCCAATATACATAGCACACCGTAGTTATCAGGTATGTTCAGCACCTTTCTAACCTCAGTTTCCGAATCACTGAAGCCATTGCTTCGTTTTCTCGTCTGTATCCAAACGGAGCCTATGTCCAGCTCTTCCGTCTTAAGCTGCATATATGATGCCGCAACAGATGCATCCTCAATCCACACATCACTTTTCTGACTGTCGGCTATTACAGCTATTGCGCAAGCTGCCGTATGAAGAGCATCCGCGCCCTTCTCCTTGCAGCTTCTCAGCTTATCTAAGTCATCCCTGTTTTCAACCACTACAAATTTCACCGGCTTTTTGTTTTTTGACGACGGCGCCAGAAGCCCTGCCTTTAGTATGTTCACAACATCTTCTTTAGGTAGCTTTTCATCCCTGAATATTCTTATACTTCTTCTTTGCTTTATTAAATCAGTCATTCCAAATTCCATAGCTTATTTCTCCACAAAATCTTTATTCCGCCCATATTTCAAAATTAAAAATAGCATAATTGATGAAGCAATCAAAGAAATTGTATTCGTAACAAGAAATGCTCCACCTGCACCATGCACCACAAGATTGATTGCATAGGCCTCCATAAATGAAATACCTGTAACCATCATAACATATGTCTTTAAATTCAAATCCTTTGCAGATTTAGTCCTCATTATCTGCATAATCTGCGGCACCTGTCCCACAGACAACATTATACCGCCCAAAAGCTGTAAAAAATCAAAAAACATAATCTCACCATCATCGCAATTATTATACATCGTTACCTTATGATACACTATAAAAATCAAACAAACAATAAAAAATTCCTAAAAAAATAAGAGGCTGGCGCCTCATACCCACATTGCGTCAGCCTT
>DOON01000126.1:12239-18371 GCA_003514865.1 Clostridiales bacterium | reverse complement strand
AGAAGCGAAGGATATAGAGGAAAGAGCATCTAAAAGAGCTGAGATAAAGCGCGCTGAAAGTATTAGTAAATCAAAGGTAATCATAAAAAAAGATATTATGGCATTGAAAGAAAAATACTATTATATGTTCATGGATAAATTCAGGAATACATTGAAAGAATTTATAGCTTCAAATGAATATAAATCGTATTTATCAAAACTAATATCCAAATTATCTGAAGATATAAAAGGCTACGCGAGTGATGATGTAGTTGTTTATGTAACTAATAAGGATAAGGAAAAATACGGCGAATTTATAAAAGGCGAAATCAGCAAAAATAACTCCGGAAATATTATCTTCAAAACCACTGAAGATATTATGGGAGGACTCATTGCAGAAATAACAGAAAAGAACATAAAGCTGGACAGATCTGTTGATGTAATTTTAGAGGATAATAAAACTTACATCATGCAGACAATATTTGAGACTTTGGAAGCAGGTGATTATAATGGCTAATATTCAAGGAATTGTTAGTTCAATAAACGGACCTGTTGTTAAAGGTCTCAACATGGGATCATTTAAGGTTCATGAAATGGTTACTGTAGGCCATCAAAAGCTTATCGGAGAAGTTGTTTCAATCGAAGGCAGCGTGGCTACGGTACAGGTTTATGAAGAAACAGAAGGATTGAAAGCTGGAGAGCAGATTTTTTCAACAGGTCTTCCCCTGTCCGTAACTTTGGGACCGGGAATGATAGGTAATATTTTTGACGGTATTCAAAGACCCCTTGAAAAAATTCAGAGCATGAACAAGGACTTTATACCTGAAGGTATAGGTCTTGTATCCCTTGATATCGAAAAAGAATGGGATGTGACTGTAACCGCTAAAGCAGGAGATAGGCTGAAGGCTGGAGATGTTTATGCTACAGTGCAGGAAACACACAGAATTCTTCATAAAATAATGGTTCCATACAATGTGAGCGGAACAGTAAAAGAAATTAAACCAAGCGGAAAATACAGAATTAATGACTGTGTTGTAGTGCTGGAAAAAGAAAATAAAGAAACAGTTGAACTCACACTTTGCACAAAGTTGCCTGTAAGAAATCCAAGACCTATTAAAGAAAGAGTTCCTATTTACAGACCTTTGATTACGGGACAGAGAGTTATCGATACATTCTACCCAATTGCAAAGGGCGGAACCATAGGACTTCCGGGAGGCTTTGGTACAGGAAAGACTGTAACACAGCATCAGCTGGCAAAATGGTGTGATGCAGACATAATAGTATATATAGGATGCGGTGAGCGCGGCAACGAAATGACAGACGTTCTGGAAGAATTCCCGAAACTTATTGACCCGAGAACAAACAGACCTCTTATGGAGAGAACTGTCCTCATAGCCAATACTTCTAATATGCCTGTTGCTGCCCGTGAAGCAAGTATTTATACCGGTATAACCATGGCTGAATATTACAGAGATATGGGTTATGACGTTGCAATAATGGCTGACTCAACATCAAGATGGGCAGAGGCGCTGAGAGAAATTTCAGGACGTCTGGAGGAAATGCCTGCGGAAGAAGGATATCCTGCATATCTGCCGTCAAGACTTGCCGAGTTCTATGAAAGAGCAGGCTGTGTAAATACATTGAACGGACATGAAGCAACCATAACCATAATAGGAGCTGTTTCACCTCCCGGTGGAGACTTCTCAGAACCGGTTACTGAAAATACAAAGAGATTCGTTTCAGGTTTCCTAGCGCTGGATAAAAAACTTGCATATGCAAGACACTATCCTGCAATAAACTACCTGACCAGCTATTCAGGATATGTGGATATGCTTGCAGACTGGTACGAAGAAAATGTTGCGCCGGATATGCTTGAGCTGAGACATAAAATGATAGTACTTCTTCAGGAAGATGAAAAGCTGAATGAGATTGTACAGCTCGTTGGTGAAGATGTTCTTCCAAACGACCAGGCTCTCATACTGGAAACAGCAAGAATGGTGAAGAAAGGCTTCCTGCAGCAAAANNGCAGAGGACTCCTACGTATCATTGGAAAAGCAGTATAAGATGCTGAAGGTAATAGATACATTCTATGAAGAAGCATTGAAATGCGTAAAGGTAGGAATTCCTATTTCTGTAATAAGAAAAGAAGAAGTCATTCAGGATATTTTGAAAATAAAATATGACATTCCAAATGATAAATTAGAGTTATTGGATGTTTTAAATGAAAAGACAGTTAAAACATTTACTGACTTAAGACAAAAGTATGAATAGGGAGTGTTTAGATGAAAAAAGAATATTTAAAATTAGAAAAGATTGAAGGTCCTTTAATAGTTCTTTCAGGTATCGAAGATGCTGCCTATGGGGAAATAATCAATATAAGAGTAGGTAATGAGGAAACCCGTAAGGGAAAAATCATAAAAATTGAAGGAGATAAAGTAATTGCTCAGGTTTTTGAGGGAACAACCGGCATATCAACAGATAATGCAGCGGTTAAATTTACCGGAGAGCCTTTGACAATTCCGCTTTCAAAAGACATTTTGGGAAGAACCTTCAACGGAGTAGGTCAGCCTATTGACGGCGCATACCAGGTAATTTCCTCAGAAAGAGAAAATATCAACGGAAGACCTATAAACCCGGTTGCAAGAAGATATCCTAAAAACTTTATACAGACAGGTTTTTCTGCCATAGATTCACTTATGACCCTCATAAGAGGTCAGAAACTTCCTATTTTCTCAGGAAACGGTATGGCTCACAAGGAGCTTGCAGCACAGCTTGTTAAGCAGGCCAAGATTAAGGGTGCTACGTCTGAGAACTTCGCCGTTGTTTTCGGAGCCATGGGAGTTAGACACGACGATGCCGACTTCTTCAGAAAAAGCTTTGAAGCAGCAGGAGTTCTGGACCACGTTGCAATGTATATCAATACAGCAGATGACCCTATAATAGAAAGAATTTCCGCACCGAGATGTGCTCTTACGGCAGCCGAGTATTTAGCTTTCAAAAACAACATGCATGTGGTTGTTGTTTTGACAGACATGGCGAGCTACGCCGAGGCACTTCGTGAAATATCCTCAGCAAGAGAGGAAGTTCCGTCACGTAAGGGATATCCCGGTTATCTATATTCTGACCTTTCAACAATATATGAAAGAGCAGGTATGCTGAAGAGCTGTGAAGGCTCTATAACACTTATTCCGATACTGACAATGCCTAATGATGACATTACGCATCCTATACCTGACCTTACAGGATTTATCACAGAAGGCCAGATAGTTTTGAACAGAGAGCTCAACCAGAAGGGTGTATNNTGCAGAGCCAGATTTATGCCTCATATTCCAGGGTTCAGGATATACGAAGCTTGGCTCAGATTATAGGCGAGGATGACTTAAGCGATATAGACAGACTGTATCTTGAGTTCGGACAGGAACTGGAAAGCAAATTTATAGCTCAGGGCAAGAATGAAAACCGCAGCATTACAGAAACATTAGATTTGGGATGGCATATATTATCTATTCTTCCGGCAGCAGAGCTTGATCGTATGAAGACGGAATTAATAGAGAAATATTACGATTACAACAGGGAGAGATAGTTATGGCAGTGTTGGTAGCACCTACTAAATCGAACCTGATAAAAGCGAAATCGTCCCTGCTCCTTTCCAGAAAAGGATATGAGCTTTTAGACAAAAAAAGGAATGTTCTTATCAAGGAAATGATGGTTTTTGTCAATAAAGCCAAAAGCATGCACAATGAAATCTATGATGTTCTCAATGAAGCCTATGGATTCTTGCNNCCCAAAGAGGAAAACTTTGATATATTGCTGAAAAGTGTTATGGGTATTGATATACCTACAATAAAGCATAACCATGATGAAGAGATTGATCCCGTGTATGGATTTTATAATTCAAATGCATCTCTTGATGAAGCAAGACAGAAATTTCAGCTTGTTAAAATTAAAATCTACGAGCTGGCAGAGGTGGAAAATTCAATTTTCAAGCTTGCCAAGGAAATAGAAAAAACAAAGAAGAGAACTAACGCATTGAAATATGTCCAGATACCGAAATTCAAGGAGCAGGTTAAGTATATTACCGAGGTTCTTGAGGAAAAGGAAAGAGAAGACTTCTTCAGACTTAAAAGATTAAAGGGCAAAAAATAAAGTAACATAGTTTATATTGAACCATATATTAGCGTAGGGAAATAAATTTACCCTACGCTAATTATTTTTTGGAGGATTTATATGAATAATATACAAATAAAATTAAATCAACTGCCTATAGGTCGCAAGGGGAGTGCCATATCTCTTGAATCCGACGGTATGACCAGGAGGCGTATGCTTGATTTGGGAATTGTGGAAGGTACTGAAATCGAAGCGCTGTATAAAAGCCCTTCGGGTAATCCGGTAGCCTACCTTATAAGAGGTGCTGTTATTGCGCTGCGGTCCGATGTATCCGAAAAAATAACAGTATTATATAGCTAAATTGCAACGGGGGAAGGGATAATTATGGGCTTGACAAGCGCATCAACAGGATCGGGGGTATTGAATGACTCCGCCCTTAATATTGAAAAAGAAACACCTCAAGATAAAATTATTGCTCTTGCAGGCAATCCAAACGTGGGAAAAAGCACAGTGTTCAACAGTCTGACAGGGCTGAACCAGCATACCGGCAACTGGCCGGGAAAGACCGTTACGAATGCACAGGGAAAATATACCCATAGGGACAATAACTTTATTCTTGTGGATATTCCGGGAACATATTCTCTCATGGCCAACTCAGTGGAAGAGGAGGTGGCACGTAATTTCATCTGCTTCGGGGNNTGCCGATGCAACATGTTTGGAGAGAAATCTGAATCTGGTACTTCAAAGCCTGGAAATCACTGATAAGGTAGTGCTCTGTGTAAACCTGATGGATGAAGCTGAAAAAAAGAAAATTCATATAGATACAGATATTTTATCTTCACGTCTTGGCATTCCGGTAATCGGAACAAGCGCCAGGTCGGGTGTTGGACTCGATATGCTTATGGATGCTGTAACATCCCTGACGGTTAATTCTTCGGAAACAAATCCAATACAGATTACCTATGGAGAACAGATTGAAAAGGCAATCCATATCGTGGAAACAGCGGTGGCAAAGTTCTTAAAGGATGGTATAAGCAGCCGATGGGTGTCTATAAAGCTGCTGGAGGGTGATGAAAGTCTTCTTTCGGCACTAAAGGAATATTTAGGCTATGATTTGCTTCAAAATGAAGAAATATTGAATAAGGTCAGTGAAGCTGCGGACTTTTTAGAAAAGGAGAGTATACAAAACGACAGGTTCAGAGATTATATTGTTACAAAAATAGTGAAAATATGCGAAGATATATGCAGTGAAGCGGTGGTTTTCGGAAAGAAGGACTACAGCGCCAGAGACCGTAAAATAGACAAGATACTTACGTCGAAGCTTACCGGAATTCCCATTATGATAGGATTGCTGTTCGGTATTTTCTGGATTACAATCACAGGGGCAAATGTTCCTTCAGGATTTTTGTCAACAGCTTTGTTTTCATTGGAAGAGCCGCTCACCTCATTGTTTGTGAGGCTTTCAGCTCCATATTGGGTTACAGGCATAGTTGTTGATGGTATTTTCCGAACATTGGCATGGGTTATATCTGTAATGCTGCCGCCAATGGCAATATTTTTCCCTCTGTTCACGCTGCTTGAGGACTTAGGGTATCTGCCTAGGGTCGCATTCAATCTGGATAATTTTTTCCGCAAGGCATCGGCTCATGGAAAGCAGGCACTCACAATGTGCATGGGGTTTGGCTGCAATGCNNCTGATTGCCATTGTTACAAACAATTTTGTTCCGTGCAACGGAAGATTTCCTACCCTTATAGCAATTATAACAATGTTTTTTGCGGCATCTTCAGCGGGCGCTATGCAATCGGTTATTTCCACGCTTCTGCTGACTGGAGTAATTGTGCTTGGAGTAATTATGACACTGCTTATTTCGAGGTTGTTATCAAGGACTATATTGAAGGGAATGCCGTCGTCATTCAATCTTGAGCTCCCTCCATACAGGTGCCCAAAGGTAGGAAGCGTTATTGTACGCTCAATTTTAGACAGAACAATTTTCGTGCTTGGTCGTGCAGTGGCGGTTGCCGCCCCTGCAGGTATAATTATCTGTT
>DOON01000126.1:0-12093 GCA_003514865.1 Clostridiales bacterium | reverse complement strand
CGAAATATTTATGTGGGAAATATGAGCATACTTGCTCACTGCGCAAGCTTCCTGGACCCATTCGCCAGGTTTATGGGACTGGACGGATATATCTTAATGGCGTTTATACTGGGCTTTCCGGCAAACGAGATTGTGGTGCCGCTGATAATAATGAGCTACATGTCAGGAGGCACACTTACGGAGCTGGGAAGTGCATCTGAATTGCATTCATTGCTCGTGAGAAATGGGTGGACCTGGCTTACTGCTGTCTGCACCATGCTTTTTTCGCTCATGCATTGGCCCTGTGGCACAACATGCCTGACCATCAAGAAAGAAACACAAAGTGTCAAATGGATGCTGATTTCCTTTGCCGTCCCCACCGCAGCAGGCATTTCTATATGCATAATTGTGGCAAATGTCGTGCGTCTAATGGGTCTTGTATAAATAATGCAAATAAATAATCCGCCGGAAAATTTCGGCGGATTTATTAATTTAATCAGGTTTTAAGGTTGTCTTNNCTTTATGAATTGCTCAGGTTTTGCCATTGATGGGCTGAAGTGTGTGATCCACATTTCAGATACTTCGGCTTCCTTTGCGATTGTTGCTGCTTCTGAAAAAACCATGTGCATTTTCTCCATTGCATTTTGCTTCTGCTCATCCTCTCCGTACATTCCTTCGCAGATGAACAAATCAGAATTTCTGACAATGCTTTGTATGTTTTTGACAGGCCTCGTATCGGTTACATAGGATATTTTAATGGGCTTTCTTGTATCTCCTAAAACCATATCCGGAGTAAATACCGTATCATTCACCTTCACGGAATTTCCGGAGTGAAGCTGCTTCCAGTAATTTACCGGTATGTTCAGCGCCTTTGCCTTTTCTGGCAGAAAGCGGGGCTTTAGATACAGCTCCATGCTGTAGCCAAGGCAGTTGATGTGATGCTTGAGGGGGATTGAGCATATTTTAAAGCCTGTTTGCTCGAATTCCTGCGGCTTTGTGTCATGAAGCTCGGCAATTCTCACCTCGTAGGGAAGGTATCCGCATACAATGAGAAGAGAATTAATATACTTGGTGCTTCCCCTGGGAGCAATTATATACAGCGGTTCTGTTCTGCCCTGGTTGCCTATTGTAAGGAGAAGTCCGGGAAGTCCCGATACATGGTCTGCATGGCAGTGGGTAACCAATATTGTTTCTATTTTGCTCATGCTTAACTTTCCCTTTTGCAGGGAAATCTGCGTACCCTCGCCGCAGTCAATCAATATGGATTTTCCGTTGTATTCTATAAGGCATGAAGCTAAAAATCTCCCGGGAAGGGGCATCATGCCGCCTGTTCCTATAAGTGTTACATCTATCATTTTATCACCTGTTATGTAAAAATTTATCCTGATTTTAGTACAGACATACACAATGCGTTATGTCATATATGATTATTATAACTGCAAATCCCATCCTTATCAATATATTTTAATGGGGAGAACAGAAAGCATCAATATACATACAAGTACGGATATAACTCCCTGAACAAATTTATAAAAAATATATCCGTTTATGTCAAAATCAAATTCATTTGTAACAGCCACAGTTTGAAAAATTACTGACATTCCAGAAAAGCTTATGAGAAAATTGATTATAACTAGCTTTAAACTCAGGGGCAAGGCCACCGATGATGCAATGATACTGCATCCGTTTGTTACCTCCAGTGCACCAACAAGAAGAGAGTAGACAATATCCTTAGCTTCCGATGACAGAGAAAGAACACCTGCAGCTGAAGAGAGACTGTGGTTGAGAAAATTTGAGAATACAGAAAATATAACTATCACTCCGCCCACTGACAGTATTCCGGATACGGATTTATAAATTGCCGTGCTGAAGGCTTTGTGGAAGCCCACATAATTCAATCTCATTTTCTTTGAGGAGGAGGCTGATGGCTGAGGAGCCTTCATAAGAGCAGTCAATAAAAGAGCTCCTATAAAATGAGATACTGCTATATATTTATATAGCTGGAAATCTCCCAGCATTGAAAAGGACACTGCTCCGGCTATGAATTGAAAGCTGCAGACGTTGGAGAAGGCAGTGAGATAGTTAGCCTCTCGCTCATTAATTTTTTTAAGGCCGGCCATGGTGCTGACGGTCATTGCTCCAGACGGATATCCAGATACGAAGCTTATAAAAAACGGTATAAGTGCGTATTTGTTTTTGAGCATTTTTTCTGAGATAAATGATGCCCTTTCAAACAGAGCATACAAAAAATTGTATTGCAGCAGTATGTTTGACAATACAGACATAGGAAACTGGAATGGGACTATATTGAGAAACCATATTTTCAAGCCATTAAATGCGCCCTCAGATACAGTGCCCGGCTGTACTATAAAAATACATATAAATAGCAAAACTAATATAGGAATAAAATTTTTTTTGAACATAACAACCCCCATACACATTTTATTTCTGTACAAGGGGTTGTATGATAAATATAAAAAATACTTTGAGGAAAAAATTAACATCAAGTCTTGGGAACAATTATTTCTTTTTAGCCGTCTAATAAAGCAAGTAAACAATAAGGAGGTAAGAAAATGAAAATTAGAAAAATTACTGCAATAGCATTATCCGCTGCAGTTCTATCAATGTCAACATTTACGGCGTTTGCCGATATGATTAATGAAAATTTGGATGTTAACACCAAAGACCCAGTAAATGAGGAAAATGAATTGAAGTCACGATTTATGTCCTACAAGGGAGTAATTAAGGAAGTATCTGATTATCACAGGGGAGACGGCGCTAAAATGGTGGCCATAGAAGATGAAAACGGACTTCCCGCAAATATTATTATTACTGAAGATACATATGTAATAAACAGAGATAAATTGGCTGTAGGAGAAACTTTGACAGTATTCTATGATGCGCTGAGACCGATGATTTTAATATATCCACCTCAAATTTCCGCAGAAGTGGCAGTTGTGGGAGAAATTGATTTAAACATAAAGGTTGACCTTTTCGATAAGGATTTGGTAAGTGCTGATAATTTCCTTAAATTAAATATTTCAGAAGAAACAGAAATCATATCAGAGGATGGAAGCAAGTTTGAAGGGGAGCTTTACAACAGAAAGTTTGTTGTTCTATACGGTGTATCTACAAGAAGCATCCCTGCTCAGACGAATCCAACAAAAATAGTGGTGCTTGGCGAAGAGGAGCCTGTAATACTTAGTGAAGTTGTAGTTAACGGTAAAATACTTGAAGGTGTTAAACCAATCCAAAATGATGATGGCGTTATAATGCTGCCTGTTAGAGCTGTTTCAGAAGAACTGGGATATGAAGTAGGATGGAATCAGGAAGCACAAAAAGTTACCGTAGGAGACCTGCTTTCTTTTGAAATAGACAAGGACAACTATACCATGGATGATACCTCGGGTATTCAGCTTTATGCGGCTCCGACTTTAGAAGATGGATTAACTTATGTTCCTCTAAGCTTTTTCTCAGAGTTTTTAAATACATCCGAAGCACAAGCTTTGAATTCACAGGTTGTAATAACAAAAGACTTAGGCATTTAATTTGTTATATAAGCCTGTAAAATAGCATTAAAAATGGGGATGAGTATTCACAGGAATACATCCCCGTTTTTAATGCTATTTATATTTTTATATATCTTGCATTTGATGTATATTCGAAATTTAAGTTTTTATTTTCCATAGTAAGGTAGTAGATATTTGTAGCTTTATTGGTCAGATTGAACGTTGGGAGATCTTCTGCATTGAGACCGTATTTTCTGTAGTCCGAGTAACGATTAATCACTGCTGTGCCGCTTTCCTTAGCATCTTTCATAATTCTTCTTCCCACATCATTGAAAGCAAGAACCTTTACAGGAGAGACTTCTCCGAATAGCATGAAGCCTTTCATATCCTCACGGCGTATGTCCAGGATAATGTTGAGGAGCATCCTTCTGAGCCTTGAATATGTGTATCTTTTTGACTTAAGTGAGGCAATAAAAGCATCAATACAGTCATGTTTGAAAACATTGGCGTATATTTTATTGTTGAGACCTTCTGAAACCTCGTAAATTTCATTCAGCCCATCAGGACCCAGCTCAAGTATTTTATAATACAGCAGCTGCAGATACCTGTTGAAGCTGTTGAAGCCCTTATGCTGATTATGAAAATCACGAAGCATTTCCATGCTATCGGCGGTTACGGAAACATTATACTTATCAGAGCTCAGCAGAACCTTTCTTATTGCGGTTGCACTATCATAGGAGCCTGTGGCAGAAAGGTCGTTATGCGCCTTACCCATCCTTTTTACAGGTATGAGGTCCAAGTTCAGATTATGTAAAATAGTGCTTTTTATATATTCTATTGCAAGCACATTGTTGGGTGAGCCTGACAGCGTGAAAGCATCCTCGCCTAAGTGTGAGCTTATGACCTTTGATAAGGCTTTGGGATAGGATGTTCCGCTCTTTATTTCTTCCTTAATACCAGAATTAAATGCTGAACTCAGCTGAAGCTTTGCTATATCCTTGAGCATTTTTATATCTGTGCTTTCGCATCCAAAGCTCAGAGCGCTGATATTCAGCTTTTTCAGCTCCCTTATGGCGGCACCGGCAAACATCTCTGCATTCTGGCACGAGAAAGGAAGAGGCAGCTCTATTACCAAATCTGCACCGCCACGCACCGCTGCTTCAGCACGCATGAATTTATCAATTATAGCAGGCTCACCTCTCTGAACATAATTTCCGCTCATTACAACCACTATACCGTCGCAGGAGGAAAGCTCCCGTGCCTTTTTAATCTGATACTCATGCCCCATATGAAATGGATTATATTCAGAAATAATTCCAGTTATTTTCATACTACCACCTAAAAGTACGTCATATTGGATAATATACCACAAAATTGTTGGAATATCAAGAAAATACATAACCTACATATTTAAATAGCTATAACCAAAACAACATTGCTAAGGCGCATAGGATATAGCATCATTCCGGAGCAATATTGATAGCAAGAATTGTCTTACAGGCAAAAACCTTATTAAACTAAAATAAGCTGAATTATTAATAAGTTCTTTATTGAATTTAGGTAAGATTAGACAAGCTGTTTAATATATGGTATAATTTTCATATAGCAAATTATGGGAAGGTGAATTTTTGATATGAAAAAAAAATATCTTTTTTTATATATTATTTATATAGCTATCTTGACTTCATGCTCTGAACAAACGGGTGAGGAAAGGGATGTTGTGAAAATCTGGTGGTATAAACAGGAGGATGGTACTATTTTTAATATTATTGTTGAAAAAGCTATAGAAAGTATATTGTTTCAAGCTAACTTAGATGATATAGAAGTAGATATTAAGCAATTTTCATATTCTGATATAAGCTACGATGATTATGTTCTTAAAAGAAATCTTGCTATTGAACATGGGGATTTAGATATGACATTCGACTTGCCTGGAAGCTTGTATGCTTTGAGAAATAAAGCTGCTGACTATGACAGAATAGAAAACTATAAAAATGTATTTAATAATTATAAAAATCAATATTGTGTTCCTCTGTGTACAGTACTGCGAGTTAACTTTGTCAATAATGATGCTTTGATAAAATACAACATAGAGCCTAAAAATGTAATTTCACTTGACGAGTATTATGATATAAAGCAAAGGATGAAGGAAAATGGGGCTGAATTTAAGCTCAATTCACAGGAATTCAGGGAGCTTGTGGACTATTACAGCATAAAAAACAACTTAAAAATTTTAAGAGATCAAAAAGGTACATATATAGATAAGACAGCGGCACTTACTGCTGTCCGTGAACTGATAGATGATATAAAAAGTAATTATGACTATGAATATATTATCAATGATTCTGCTGATTATGACTATAAAATTATTGAAGAAAAATCCGGATACGAGTTTTCCGGTTTACCGTACAACTATTCGGCTTTAAACTACAATGATTTCAGAAGCCGTCCATCTATTGAGAATTATACAATAGTATTATTGGATAATAACGGTGCTTTTTTTTCTATGTATAATCGTGTTATTATGCCCTGTTTGTTTATATCAAAAAGCAGCAAAAATGACAATGTATATAATATAGCTGACACATTGTTACGAGACGGGTTTCAAATATCTTTGTATGAGAGAGGAATTGAAGGTGTAGTTACAAATTTAGATTCAACAAGAGATTTAATCGGGTTTGACGAAGATTGGAACTATGTGGGTGTGAAAAATCTTACAGATGAAAATGGTAATAAAGTAGCTCTTAAATTGTATCCTAAAAAGGAGGAGCAAAAGCTTTATGAAGTTTTGACCAAGGGATACGAAGTAGTGAGGAATGTTGATATGTCATACTTTTTTTCCAGCGTTCATTATTATGGGAAATTAAACATGTTTGTGGCAGATATGGCAGCGGCTATAATCAGGGATGAAAGAACATTGGAAGATTTCGATAAAATGGCTGATGATTTCATCATGAATTTAAATATCAGCGGTAACTGAGCAGGGTGAAAAATGGCTGAAATAATTTTAAATAATGTAACAAAGATTTATCCTAACGGCTTTAAAGCACTGGAGAATTTTAGTTTGAAAATAAAGGACAGGGAATTCCTTGTGCTGGTAGGTCCATCCGGATGCGGAAAAACTACAATACTTAGAATAATTGCCGGGCTTGAAGAGGCTTCTGCAGGGGATGTTATAATAGGAGACAGAAGGGTTAATGATGTACTGCCTAAGGATAGAAATATATCCATGGTATTTCAGAATTATGCCCTGTATCCTCATATGAATGTTTATGAAAACATGGCTTTTTCACTTAAGCTGAGAAAAATGAGTAAAAAAGAAGCCAAAGAGAAAATTTTAAACATTGCCGGAATATTAGAAATAGAAGATATACTATACAAAAAACCTGCTACTCTGTCGGGAGGACAGAAGCAAAGAGCGGCACTCGGCAGAGCCATAATACGTGAACCCGATGTTTTTTTGTTTGACGAGCCGTTGTCAAATATAGATGCAAAGCTCAGAACGCAAATGAGGATAGAGCTTATAAATTTGCATAGACGGCTTGGTACGACTTTTATATATGTTACTCATGACCAGACTGAAGCCATGACCACCATTGATGTNNACCAGACTGAAGCCATGACCATGGGGGAAAGAATAGCGGTTATGAAGGACGGAATAATAAAGCAAATAGATACTCCTGAAAACATTTATAAAAATCCTGTAAATATCTTTACTGCGGGATTCATAGGCTCACCGCAGATGAACTTTATAGAAAACCACGATAAAAATGTAACCATGGGCGTAAGACCTGAAAAATTAAAAATTTCATCAGCAGCTGAGGCAGAGGATGATTCACTGAGCTTTGATGAATGTTATGTAGAGGCCGTGGAATTAATAGGATCGGAAAAGCTGATATATTTTGACTGCGGCGGATTGAAGCTTGTTTCCAAGGTGCCGGAAGATGTTCAGACATCCAAGGGTAATAGTTACAAGCTGTATTGCCTGAAAAAAGACATCCATTATTTTGACAGGGAAAAAGGAGAAAAAATTATATTATGAAAAAATACGGTATGATGAAATACATACTTCCCAGCATTTTGGGAGTTGCATCTTTGTACTTGATTCCTTTTATAATAGCTCAAAAATATGTTTTCTTTTCATCAAATGGTTCACTTGCAAATATTTTTTCAAATCTGGGATTCATTATATCAATCAAAAATACGGCTGTATTTATGTCTGTATTCATTCCTTTGGCTGTTATTATAGGATTTGTTACAGCCTTTGTCACAGAATATCTCAAGCTGAGCTTTTGGGTGCAGGCGGCAGTTATATTGCCTATTACAGTGCCGGCATCCTCTGNNATTACAGAATGTTCATGATACAGAATTTCCTTCATTTAAAGCTTAAGGAGCTAAGCTTGGATACGCTTATGGCTGGAGCTGATATACTGCTTGCATTCATATTTGTACTATTATTTTTAATTTTGAGATGGGGGCAAAAACATAAAATAAAAATGTCCTTGTAGGAGCAATTATGAAAAATTTTACGGTTAAAATTCTTTCTGTATTTATAATAGTAATATTTATGTTCCCCATACTGTATACAATATCTCATTCTTTTATGGATGTGCACCAATTAAAAAATGATGATATGGAAATAGTACCGGAGATTTTTAATATTCAGCAATACTATGAAATAAGTGTTGAAAAAAATGAATATTTCAAGCTTTATATAAATTCGGCAATGATGACCGCAGGAGTGCTGTCAGGTCAGATAATTGTAAGTATATTTGCTGCATATTATTTGGCAGTGAAAAAGAGCAGATTTTCGGAAATATTGTTTTTGATTTATACATTTTTTATGCTTCTTCCATTGCAGATAACATTGATACCAAACGTACTTCTATATAACTCGGTAGAGAGATATCTGGGATTAAGGATATTCAACACGTATTTGGCGGTTATTTTGCCGGGAATATTCAGCACGTTGGGGGTATTTTTTCTCAAACAGTTTTTTGAATCAATACCTCAAAGCTACTATGAAATTGCCAAAATAGACGGTGCATCAAACTTTGAGATTTTGATTCATGTGGTATTGCCATATTCAAAAAATGCCATAGCAGCTTTGTGCCTTCTAATTTTTATTGAGAATTGGAATTTAATTGAGCAGCCTCTCATATTTTTAAGTGCTATGTCAAAAATGCCTGTGTCTATTTATTTAAATACTCTTTATGCTAGTTATAGGGAAATTTTTTATGCAGCCAGTGTTTTGTTTATGTTCCCTGTTATATATGTGTTTATGAAAATCAGAGACAAGCTTAAAGTAATGGTGTTAAAAATTAGTGACGAAAGAAGGTAGTACAGATGATATCAGGATTTTTTGATAAGCTTTTAAAGGTATTTTTTGCTTTTATAAGCATTGTTATTATTATAGGCTTTGTGTTTTTTACAATCAGAAACTATGTTATGCCCCAGGTTACTGTCACTAAGCCATTGGAAAACAGTACGCTAATTAAGAAGGACTATTTTACTGGCAGGGTTATTTCGAGAGAAACTATTGAAGTAAAAACTGACAGGAAGTTATATATAGAAGAAATAAATGTGAAAAATTCTCAAATAGTTGAGCCGGGTTCAGAAATAATAACATTGGATATGAGCAAGCAGGTATTGAGTACTGACACAGAAGCTGTTGAATTACAAAATCAAATAAAGATATATGAAATAGAAAAGCTCAACTTAAAAAACCAAATGAACAGTAAGGAAGCTTNNATACAAAAGGCGTTGGAAGCATACAATAAGGCAAAAGAAGACTATGAAAATACAAGCTATTTGTATGAAAACGGAATCGTTACGAAAGAAGAGCTTGACAGAAAAAATGATACTATGGCAGAACTCCGGAAGAATTATGAGAATGAAATAAGCTCCCGTGAAAGTGAAGCAGAAATATATGCAATGAATTTAAACCGTATTGATGGTGAAATAAAAATATTACAGGATAAATTACAAGGAAAAATGAATGAAGAGAACGAAAATAAAATAACCGTGGACAGTAACGGAGTTTATTTCCTTTCTGATAGAGTGTATATAGATTATATAATTGATAAAAAGGTTGCTGAAGAAGGTGAAACAGTAATTCGATATTCAATATGCAATACTAATGCTGATTTATACATGGAGGCGTACTTGGATATAGATGCTTACGATGACATATTTAATAAAAAGCATAGCGTGTATTTTTGGAAAAATGACGAAAGAAAGAAGGAGTCGGTAAGTCTTAAATCTGTTCGTTCTTTTCCCGATCATAATGAGCTTGTATTCTCCTTAAGAGATGAACTAAGAGAAAAGGTGTATATATCGGACAGTGTAAGATTTATGGTTCAGTCAGAGGAAAACTATGAATGTGTTGTTCAAAAAACTGCCGTTGTACCCATAGGTGAAATGAAATCAGGCAATTACTGCTATATTTATTCGGTAGCATCAGAAGAATCCATTTTAGGACAGATAAATTATTTAAAGCAGGGAGAATACAAAATACTCGCTGTAGGAGATAATACAGTAGCCGTTGAACCGAGTCAGCCTAATACTACAAGAATAGACAGAAATACTATAATCGCCAATTATGCTTCATCTGTTTTAGAAAATGAAATGAGAGTCAGAATAATTAATTAGACAGGGAGCTGCAAATGAAAAATACAATATGTGTGCTTCTTATGATTATTTTAATAACATTTTTTATGTATATATATGTTGAATCAAATTTTTATGGAGGTATGGCAGAGTTCTGCTTAAGTGAAGCTATTTCTCCTGAAAGAATTAAAGAAGCATTGGAACAAGGGCAAATATATGATTATTTGATAATATATGATTTGTATAATAGAGAGAACTCTAAGGTATATAAAGGCAATATGAATTTGCTTCTGGCAGGAAGAATAAAAGAAAAGACCGATATTGAATTCAGTGAGAGAGAAGTCCTAATGGGTGATAGCTTCGCCGCGAAAAACTATGCATACAATCCTATTGGTAAAAGGCATGAGTTCAATAATAAGGAATATGATATAACCGCTATTATAAATGATAGCCATGATATATATTATAATGCTCTTAATATACTGGAAAATCAAAATATAAAAAGACAAAGGATATATGCAGTACTTAAGGACAAGGATGGTTTTAAGATAGAAGAAAACACCTTGTTATCGATACTTAAATCAAAAAATATAGTACCTGACGCACACATTTACTATGATAATTTATCTAAGCTTCTTCTTAAGTTAATAATTCTATGTTTTATATCACTTTTCATATATGTTATTTGTAAGATGGCAGAAAAATTAAGGAAGTTGCTAAGAAGTGCTTTTTCAGAATATAAGGATAGTAAATACGATATTGATATGCGGGAATATGTTAGTAAACGTGAAAACTACACTATAATCAGAGAAATATTTATATATTCCGCTGCAGTGCTCATGTCAATAACGTGCAGCATCGTCCTGATTATAAAGTATCTTAACCTCAGAATGCCATATAGATTTAATCCGGTTTCTCCAAAAAGTATTTACAATCTGATAAAATCTTTTTTAGATTTAATTTCGTATTATCTGTATAATGGTATTACAGAAGTGAGTTTGATTCTATTTGAAGTTGTATTTATGCTTTTTATAGTTTTAATAGTATCTATAGCTGCTTATGTAATTAAAAAACGTAAGCGATTAATAACAAGGTGTATAGAAAAACCTGATAATATAATGTGAAATCAATTATCAGGTTTTTTGCAAGTAGACTGTTAGGGTAGTCTACCAGTTTTTTATAGAAGACGAAAATATGGCAACACCCCGCGGATGTATGCAAGTAGGTTATCAAGCCAAACGGTCATAGCTTAGCTGCCCTCTTTGCGAATAAACTAAAGTCAACCCCTCACGGAATTGCCTTGTTTCAGTATAATTGGAATTACCTTTAGTTGCCCAGAAAGCAACCGCCTCAAGCGAAAGCTCATTAGCTTCGTATATGTTCAATAAGAACTTTTAATTTATCAATGGCTTTTTTGAATTTACTTCGATTGTCTGGCAATAAAGTTAAATTACTCTTTGAAGCAATAGAATCAACAATTTGTTCGATTGTCATTTTATCGGTAATTNNATTTTACGGCAAAACTCTCTCTACTGATAAACATAAAGCTTCTTGTTTTTAACCTTTTTAAAATGGTTTCCTTATTAGCATATAAAATAAAATGCTCTAATTGAATATTATTTTCAATCAGTTGTTGTACTATTTCGTTATAATAATTTTCGTTCACAATTGTCATTGGTACAATCACAGTACCACTATATTTTTCATAAATCATCTTTAATGTTTGATAATTAAATTCACGCCACAAAGTAATATCTTGAAAATCATCTTTGTAACATTCGGGGGGCGTGTTTTTACGAAGAAAATAGCCAATATTTTCAGGGTCATAAACAAATGAATTCTGTAATCTTTTATGCAATTCATAGGCAACAGTAGTTTTTCCTGAACCAAAAGCTCCATTTATCCAAATTATCATCTCAACAATCAAACCCTTCTATTATATAAATTTGCTTTACCAGCGTAAATTTCATCAATCATCGTTTCAAGAATATTTTAC
>DOON01000112.1:3570-9995 GCA_003514865.1 Clostridiales bacterium | reverse complement strand
CAGCGTTCATTTGGACAGCCTTCATCAGATATATCTCCACATACTACAGAGGTTGGTCCGCTGGTTGCTTTCGCTCTAAATTCAACTGGAATCACGATACATAATTTTTGAGCTAAATTAAATCTACATGTTCCATTTTTGCCTTTCGACCAATTTGGATTAGTCACAATGAATGGTTCATCTAAACATTCAACTTCTGCTTCATGTAAATTTACATATGGTTCAACAGTAATAGGAACGCATACATCTAAATTTTGAAAAANNTATATTTATCCATATTCATAATAAACTCCTTTTTTGACAAATATAGTACTATATATTATTCACAAAAGAGAATGCAGTTACATAATAGTTAAAGTTTGGCAAAATACAGTTTATAATAAATAATAAATTTACAATATTTCTATATCTATAAAGTTTTCTACATGTCATAATCACATTCATATTTACTCACGTTTGTAACATATAATTAATAGTATTCCATAATTTTTGTATTGGATTGGAGGATTAGGAATGGGAAAGAAATTTGTAATAACTTTTGCCGGAGATACAAGTATAGGAGACTGGTATATAAAAAATGCCGGGAATAAAGAATTGCTTCTAAGGCTTGAAAATAATCCCGAATCATTTTTTGAAGGTATTAATACAATTATTAATAACAGTGATTATTTAATTCTTAACCTTGAGTCTGTTTTTGCAGACGATCCAAAAATTTGCTTCCTGGACAAAAAATATCCAAATTGGGATAAACCAGAACGGTTGCTGGAAGTCCTTAGAAATTTAGGTGTCACTGCTGTAAACCTAGCTAACAATCACACCATGGATTTTGGCCCTGATTTACTGCTGGAAACCAAGAAGTTATTGGAAGAAAATAATATTAAAACAATTGGAGCCGGTAAGAATATTGAGGAAGCGGGACAGCCATATAAAATAACATTGGCTGGAGAAAAAAGTCTGAGAAATATTTATATGCTAGGTGGTATGAACACTTCAAAACGTTATAAAGAGAAGTATAATTTCTTTGCTTCTAATGATATGCCCGGAATCAATCCATTGAATTTAGAAAATATCCAAGAGAGCATAAAAAAATTGCGAAGCNNATTGGCAAGGCGTTGATTATCAATATGCTTTTGAAAATAGTAATATACACAGTATATGTTCTGAAATATTTGAATGCGGTGCCAATTATATAATCGGACATGGCTCGCATATGTTAGACCGTATTGAAAAAAGCCAATCTGGCGCTATTGCCTATTCTATTGGAAATTTTGTTTTTAACTCAAGGGGACGTTACGAAAAACTTAATGTTTTACCTATTAGTACCATAGCGCGGCTGCAATTTGAAGAAAACGAAAGCGATTGGAGTGTTGAGTCGCGTTTTTATCCAATTGTTACTGATAATATAAAAACAAATTATCAAACAAGAGCGGCTAATAAATACGAATTTGAAAATTTAATGCCTCCTATGGATTTTTTCCGCGGTAAGGATTCACATGGGTTTTACTTTTCTACCAATACACATGAATCCGGATTATTCTTACCTTTACAAAACCAGAATAATGATGATTTTAATATCAAAAACATTTTATTTAATAAACCTAACGAATATAAAAATGAAATCTTCTCTACAAGTAACCTTTTAGCCTCAGAGTTCCAAAAAAAAGGATACTCCTCTACTCGAATAGGTAAATATCTTGTTGTTAATTTAGGAAAAGAAAATGTGGTCTTCCTTGAAACAGAATCATCCTTCACCTCTTTAGTAGGAGCACGAATAGTTAAAGAAAAGCCTATCACGAGAAAGTTTTTAAAGGTAGCTGGTCTGAATGTTATGGAAGGCAAGAGTTTTTCTATTAAAGAAAAAGAAAATGCATTAAACTATGCACTATCTTTACCCTCAAGTGTTATAAAACCTTCTGATGGAAATAAAGGAAAAGGTGTTACTGTTGGAGTTAAAAATAAAGAAGAATTTGAAGATGCATGGAACAATGCAGTTTCGGTTACCGGTAACAAAATACTACTTGAAGAACAATTCATTGGTGGCACAGAAGCAAGATACTTAGTTGTAAATGGGATATGCGTAGCTGTTTTTGCTTGTTTTCCCCCTAATATTATTGGAAATGGCATTGATACAATTGAAAAATTAATAAGCCAAAAAAATAAAATCAGATTAAAAAATCCTCATTTAAAATCAAGATTGATTAAAATAAATAACCATCGCATATCTATTATTAACAATCAAGGATACACCCACNNAAAGTGCAGTTGCAACAGGAGGAGATAGCATTGATATTACAGATGAAACCCATATACTATACAAAAAACTTGCAGAAAAAGCAGTTAATTCAATTCCAGGTTTAGATATCGCAGGGGTAGACATAATTGCATACAATCATTTTCAGGAGCCTCAAGAAAATCATTATACTATTGTGGAAATTAACACAAGACCGGGAATTGGGGGACATCATTACCCTCTTTATGGCAAGCCAAGAAATGCCGCTGGCTTTATTGCAGATTATTGTATAAATCGGGTAAAAAGAAAGGAATGAGTCAATTGATATCTAAGGATACACTTTTAGACGCAATATCTCTGACAAAGAATAATTATTATAAAAAAGTGGTTAAAAAAAACGGTAAATATATTTATTCTTATTTACCAGAAGAGGGTAATAAAAAAAAAGATTACAAGTGCTTGCGACATGCAGGAACGACTTATTCTATTCTTGAAGCTTATGAATTAATGCCTGATGATGAATTGTTAAAAGTAGCTGAATCAGCAATTAATTATATTATTGGTAAGATAAAGAATTTTGAAATTAATGGGAATAAAGTGAGTGTAGTAGTAGAAAAGGATACCATAAAATTAGGCGGGAATGCTCTTGCTATTATTATGTTAGCTAAATATTCACAAATAACAAAGAATCATGAATATATAGAATTAATGCAAAGTATGGCAAATTATATTTGTGAAACTCAGGATATGGACGGCGAATTTGTAATTCAGAAGCAACGATATTCCACTAAGGAAAAATATAATTTCAACNNATAGAAAATCCTCATTGGAACGGTGCATACAGAATACCCTACTTACGTCTTGAATCTACTCCTACCGCCTGTCGCAGCGAAGGCCTTTGTGCTGGGTATCATTTATTGCATGACAAAGGCTATTCAAAAGAAGCAGTAAAAATCAAAAATGCCATTGATGAAGGAATAGGGTTTCAACTGCAAAATCAAGTGCGCCATGAATCTGTAGCACCTTACAAAAATAAAAAATTATGCATTGGTGCCTTTAAAAGAGGCCTTACAATGCATGATTTAAGAATTGACTTTACTCAACACAATATATCAAGTTTGATTGCCTATTACAAAATTCTATTAAATCAGAATTAGTTATTGATAAATTAAGGGACTCTTTTGAAGTCCCCTTTTGCTACTATTGATCTACTATACCATATCACCGTTGTCGTGAGGGCAGTCTTGACACTCTTCCACACTTGTTTCAACTAAATTTACACATGCAGTACCGCCTACTGCGTCTACATCAATATCTATTGGAATTTCTGCGCATACTCTTTGTCTTACAAAGAAAACTATTTCTGTGTCGCATTGTCTAGGACATGGTTCAAATGATACATTCGCATTTCCACAGCAAATTACATGAACCGGTCCAACATCGGCTTCGGCTGTAACTGTCACTGGAACACATACATCAATTGTTTGGAATACTGTTGTGTCACATTCATCGTCNNNNTCGTCGTCATCGTCGTCATCATCGTCGTCATCGTCGTCGCCAGGATCCATTCCACAATAAGGTCCACATAAATCATCACCGGTATGAATTACTATGCTTTGATTACCCTGTTGAGTTGCAGCAACAACCGGATTAGATCCAACTTCAAATGCTGTATTTAATGTTATGCATACAATCATGACATCATTTCTGCTTCCAAGTTCATGATTAATCTTTATACCATATATGCCATTAACTGTTGTAATTTCATAGTTTGGATTTGAAACCGGGTTGCCATTAATGGAAACCGTTACTTGTGCAATGTTATCTGCAGTTATATTTTCACATATTCCTAATAACCAGTATTTTAAATCCGGATTATTTACGTGTAAAGTTACTCTATAACAGAAAACTGTAGCCGGATTTGCAATATCAGTTGGAGATGTTTGAGCTATTGTAATAAGTGTTGTACCATTAGATTGAAAGCTAGCCGTATTTGAACATATTTGTTTTATTAATACATCATCCATCTTATCTTACTCCTTGATTTTTAACCAATAGGCATTATTAGCCAATGGGCATTTGTTATATAATATGATAAATAAATGGCTTGGTTACATTTTAGCTTATATATTAAAAAAAACACCATATTAAATTTAATATGATGTTTAATAGTTTATAATCTTCAATTTATAAGGATCTTTAACAAAACTTTTATTCTTCGTCCTCTTCTTCAGGCATATCCCAGNNAGTCTTCGAGGGACTCGATTAATCTCTCAAGGTATTTTACGCTTTCTTCGTCTTCTACCTTGACTGTGGTTGCAGGGATGTACATTACATCACCCTTAATGTTTGCGTAACCTGCTTCTTTTAAAGCATTCAGCACATTGATGAAGTCTTCTGGGGAAGTTGTTATTTCATAGCTGTCATCTTGTGTCTCGAAGTCTTCTGCTCCTGCTTCCAATGAGGACATCATGAGAGTTTCCTCGTCGATGCTGTCACTCAGCTCGATAGAGATAATTCCTTTTCTGCTGAACAGATAGCCTACGCAGCCTGTTGTTCCCAGGTTTCCGTTATTTTTTGTAAAATAATGTCTTACATCTGCTGCTGTTCTGTTCTTATTGTCAGTAAGGCATTGTACCATGAATGCTGTTCCGCTTGGTCCGTAGCCCTCATAAGTGATTGTTTCATAATTTTCGCCTGAAGCTGAGGCTAAGCCTGTCTTTATAGCTCTATCTATATTGTCATTAGGCATATTTTGTGCCTTGGCTTTTTCTATTGCTGTTGCCAATGATGAATTGTAGTTCGGATCCGGACCTCCTTCTTTTCCCGCAACAGTAATGTATCTTGCTAATTTGGTAAAAATCTTACCTCTTAGTGCATCTGCTTTACCTTTTTTATTTTTAATAGTTTTCCATTTCGAATGACCTGACATATTTCCTCCTTACATTGCAAATAATTTGACGTGACATTTTACCACATTATTTTTAATAATACAATTATTTTTTACTCTATTATTTTTCCGTCCCTAATGGAATAATATGCTGCCTGTCCTATGCTGATTACGGATTTGCCGCTTGTAATTTCATTTACAAGGGCACGCAGCTTTTCCGTTTCATTCTCTTTCGCAATCAGCTTGAAGTCCACACGGTCCGAATAAATTTTATCCTTTACAATAAAGCTGTTAAGAAGCAGCTCATTGTCCATTTTGCCCAAAAGTGTGTAATCAAGGTCAAAGGAAACATCGTAGTACAAATTCTTGTCAACTATTATTCCACCTTCAAGACCTATTTTACAGCCCTTTGTATAGGCGCGTACCAGTCCTCCCGCTCCTAAAAGCACTCCCCCGAAATACCTTGTCACCACCACCGCAGCATTTACTATATTCTCCTGATTTATTACATTTAATATAGGCATGCCGGCAGTGCCTGAAGGCTCTCCGTCATCAGAATACCTCTGTATGCCCTTGTTTTCTCCTATGACATATGCATAGCAGTTGTGACTGGCATCCTTAAATTCCTTTTTTATCTTTTCGATAAATTCAACAGCCTGCTCCTCATTTTCAACAGGGGTAGCAGTCCCTATAAACCGTGATTTATTAATAATTATTTCATCTCTTCCATATTTATGGATAGATTTATAATTAGCCATTAACTTCACCTGTTATATATTTTTTATACTGCTCTTTTTCATTATCGTAGAGNNATTTTCCGTATGCCTGTTCTCATACAGCCAGTAGTATTCCTTTATGTCCTTATTAGGTATCTTAAGGAAATATTTGTGCTTTTCACCGTTGATTTTCACGTCAACAGTATTCAAAAGCAGGTCCATGTTAAATTTATTTTTTGCCGAAATATAAATAATATCATTTGTTGAAACAGTTGTTACCTTGTCATTTATGATTTTGTCTATTTTATTATAGACCGTTAAAACAGGAATATCCTTGTCTACTATTTTTTCCACCAGCTTAGCTGTTGTTTCCTTGTGAAGCTGAAGATTTTCATCGTTTATATCGATTAGATGTATTATAAGATCGGCATATTTTATTTCTTCCAGCGTTCCCTTGAACGCTTCAACAATTTGTGTAGGAAGCTTTTTAATAAATCCGACCGTGTCTGAAAATACAACTCTTCTGCCGCCTGGCAGCCTCACTCTTCTCAGCTCAGTATCGAGGGTTGCAAAAAGCATGTCATGTGCA
>DOON01000112.1:3223-3549 GCA_003514865.1 Clostridiales bacterium | reverse complement strand
GTTTTTGTTCTCAGCCTCCTCCTCACTGTACTCGCTTTCTACCAATGCATTCAAAAGTGTGGACTTACCGGCATTCGTATATCCAACTATGGATATGACCGGTACCTGATCCTTCATTCTTTTTTTTCTCTTTGTTTCTCTTACCTTCTCAAGGTCATTAAGTTCGTTTTGAATATCGCTTATCTTTTCCTTTATACGTCTTCTGTCAAGCTCTAATTTTTGCTCTCCTGGGCCTCTTGTTCCTATTCCGCCACCCAGCCTTGACAGGTTTTTATTCAGTCCTATAAGTCTTGGAAGGCTGTATTTCAGCTGTGCAAGCTCAACCT
>DOON01000112.1:0-3178 GCA_003514865.1 Clostridiales bacterium | reverse complement strand
TTCATCCTCATTTGGAAGCTGGACAGCCACCAGCAGGCATCTTTCCTTATTCTCCATGTATCCTCCGTAATCTCTAATTTATCTTCTGTATTTTATCATTTTATTGTGTATATGTATATATCTATTATTCATTAATTTAATATTTTCATTACTTATTTGCATTCATTGTCAAAACGCTTGCAATAGTTGCATTTTGCATATTTTTTAATAAGCATCCTACATTAATATTAATAGGCTGCAATTCAGGTCATACTATCAATATATATCAACTATTGATTTCATGCCGTTTTTATTATATAATGTTATGGAACTTAAATTTTTGACAATGCTAAATTGTTTGTAATTAGCTTGAAGTTCAATTAGCGGAGGTTAATATGTCAAAAGAAAATAAGAAAGATATTGAAATAGTCGAAAGCAAAGACGAAGTAAAAAAGCCGTCAAGGAAAAAGAGAAGAAGAAAGAAAAAAATTATCATCGCGCTTAAAATAACACTTCTCGTTGCTTTTGCAGCTATTATAATCGTGGGCGGCTCACTCGCCGGCATGGTTATAGGAATTGTAAAAAGCGCACCTGAAATAGATCCTGCAAATTTGCAAAATACACTTTCAGAAAGCTCGGTAATAGTTGATGAAGCAGGAAACTTTATTGAGCAGATTCATGACCCTAATGAAAATNNTAGTTGAGCAGCATTCCAAAAAATGTGCAAAATGCGTTTATAGCTATTGAGGACCACCGTTTTGAATCCCATTTCGGTATAGATATACGCCGTATTATGGGTTCTCTGCTTCACAACGTGAAGGTTGGTGACCCCACTGCTCAGGGTGCCAGCACAATAACACAGCAGCTGGTGAAAAATATATATCTCACCAACGAAAAATCATGGGAACGTAAGATAAAGGAAATTTATCTTTCTATACAGGTTGAAAGAAAGCTTTCCAAGGATCAGATTCTCGAGAATTACCTTAATACTATTCCGTTGGGCCAAAGCTCTTACGGAGTTGAAGCCGCAGCATATGCATACTTTTCAAAAGAAGCGGGTGAACTCACCCTGGCGGAAAGCGCACTGCTTGCAGGGGCAGCAAAAAGTACCGTGTACTACGCTCCCTTCAACAGATATAACCTGGATGATATTGCCGATATACCCGAAGAAAATATAGTGGGATACATATATATAGGCTCTGTTCAATATGCTTGTGTATACAATGAAAAGGCAATTGAAAGACAGCATGTTATTCTTAGCAGGATGCTGGAGCTAGGCTTTATAAATCAAGACGAATATGATGAAGCTATTNNTTATGCATGTTGCATTGAATCCCGGGCAAACAAAGATTGAGGGTATCTCCTCTGCTCCTATGGATTACGTTAAAGAAAAGGTTATTGAAGATTTAATGAAGGCACAGGGACTGACTTATGAAGAGGCTGAAAATTACCTCTACAAGGGCGGCTTAACCATAACATCGACCATAGATGTAAACATACAGAAAATACTTGAGGATTCCTATGCAAATTTTGCAGCTCTGTTCCTCGGAGCCGAGCCTACGGGCGACAAACCTGTTGCACAGGATTGGAGATACTTTAAATGGTCAGGTGGCCAGGGTACAGGAACACTTGACTCCGCATTAAATATTTTAAATGAAAACGGTCAGCTCATATACTATGCAAAAAATAACATAATGGATAAGGATAACGGAATTTATTTAAATGCTGATGAGTTTAGCTTTGACGAAAATAAAAATCTGGTTATCAACTCTAAAAAGTTCGATATATATTCCTCTACAATAGATATTGTGGATGCATATACTGTCGATGACAAACTGAACTTCGTTTCGCACAGCATAGGTGCACTGAATATAGGTAACAACTATGAAGTTATGGCACAGAAGGGAACTAAAGGAACCNNGATTCCTGAAGGATATTTCTTCTTTCAGGAAAAAGGGATAGTCCAGCCTCAGTCTGCATCCGTAATAATGGATTACAGAACGGGGAAAATAAAGGGAATAATCGGCGGCAGAAATATAGAGGGAAGCAAGACATTCAACCGTGCTGCAAGTGCCACAAGACAGCCGGGTTCAACTATAAAGCCTCTGTCTGTATACCTTACAGCACTTGACATGGGATACTCTGCGGCATACCCACTGGATGACCCGCCAAGATACAATGAAAGCGGCGACAGATGGCCTAAAAACTGGTATGAACACAGGGACGTAAAGTACTGGGGAATCCAGACTCTGCGTAAATCAATAGAGCAGTCAATCAATACAAACGCAGTATCCATGCTGGAAAAGGTCGGAACAGATGCTGCCATGAACACACTTGCAAAACTTGGTTTAATAAATGTAAACAATCCCGAAAAGGATACATTCGTTTCGCCTGCGGAAAACGCGGCATATAATGATGTGAATCTGGCATCCTTGGCATTGGGAGGGCTGACAAAGGGCTTTACTCCTCTTGCCATGACCGCAGCATACGGCGCAATAGCAAACGACGGTGTATACGTGGAGCCAATTGCATATACAAAGGTCGTAAACAGCAGAGGCGAAACAATACTTGAAAAAACACCTGAAACGCATGTGGTTGTAAGCCCTGAGGTTGCGTCGCTCATGAAGGATATTTTGAGATCCACCGTAAACCCTGGTCTNNGCTTCCTGCTGAATTAGGAATCGAGGTAGCCGGAAAGACAGGAACAACTCAGGCGAACGGAGATTTCTGGTTTATGGGCTTCTCACCATACTATGTTGGTGGCATATGGGTAGGAAACGATAATGTTCAGATGAAGCTTTCAGGAGACAGCGGTGCTACAGCAAGGCTTTGGAAAGCAATAATGACACCTGTGCATCAGGGTCTCCCTGCAGCTAAAATTGAGCGTAATCCCAACCTGATACCTGTACAGGTGTGCAGCCAGTCAGGAAAGCTTCCTGGTGAGCTTTGCTCCCATGACCAGAGAGGAAGTCAGGTTATAACAGAATATTTTGTTCCCGGAACTCAGCCTACAGAAATATGCAATGTTCATGTGAAAGTTGAGGTATGTACGGCTTCCAACATGAAAGTATCTCAGTACTGCCCGGGCAACCTCATTGAAGAAAGAGTATTTATAATGAGAGAACCCCTGTATGACCCTGAAATTAAGACATCCAACTATGAAGCTAAAAAGCTTTATCAGCAGGTTCAGGAAGACAGA
>DOON01000238.1 GCA_003514865.1 Clostridiales bacterium | reverse complement strand
GCAGACTGAGGGCCTCATTATTCATGAGGCCCCTTATATTTTTATTTATTTTTAAATAAATCTTTGTACAATTCACCCACAAGCATGGGGATAAATGAAAATGTCATGATAATCTGCCAATCCTTCATGGTGAGAGGCATTACATTGAATATTCCGTTAAGCACCGGAATATACAGAACAAGCACTGTAAGTGCAAAGGAAACAAACACTGCCTGTATCATTCTTATGTTTGTAAAAAAACCTATTTTAAAAAGTGTATATGTCTGCGACCTTGAAGAAAATGCCCTCAGGAGCTCCGCTGTTATAAGAGTTGTAAATACCACGGACCTCACATGAGTCAAGCCCTTCCCTACGCCGTACATGGAGGCAGCCCAGTAATAGGACCAACGAGATGCAAAGGCTATGGCAATTGCCTGAAACACAATTCCCACCATCATGTCTTTATCCAGAATGGGCTCCTTCGTGTTCCTCGGAGGATGCTTCATGATTCCGGGCTCTGCCTCTTCCACTCCAAGGGCCATTGCAGGAAAACTGTCTGTAACAAGATTAAGCCACAGAAGCTGGATAGGTACGAGAGGCACCTCCCATCCAATCATGATACTCACAAATACAAGCAGTATTTCTCCAATATTGCAGCTCAGCAGGAAAAAAACAAATTTCTTTATATTGCTGAAAATAATTCTTCCCTCTTCCACAGCATTTACAATAGTGGCGAAATTATCGTCAGTGAGGATTACATCCGCTGTATTCTTTATTNNCCTGTAATTCCCATGGCTACTCCGATATCGGCCTTTTTTAATGCAAGAGCATCATTTACCCCATCTCCGGTCATTGAAGTAATATGTCCGTTTTCTCTTAAAGCAGTAACTATTTTTACTTTATGCTCAGGTGAAACCCTGGCGTATACCTTCGTTCTTTTCACCACGTCTCTGAGCTCCGCATCCGAATAGTTGTCCAGTTCCTCGCCCATCATTGCCTGAGACTCGGATTCCACCATGCCCAGATCCTTTGCAATGGCATATGCCGTTTCCTTGTAGTCACCGGTAATCATCACCGCTTCTATTCCGGCATCTCTGCACAGCCTGATGGACTCCTTGACTTCGGGTCTTGCCGGGTCTATCATCCCTACAAGTCCTACAAATATCATATTGCTTTCAACAGAGTCTGAATCAGAATCTTCCGGCATATTGCTCCATACCCTGTATGCTGCGGAAAGAACTCTAAGAGCGGCTCTGGCAAATTCAATATTTACTGAAAGCACCCTTTTCTTTAGCTCCGGGGAAAAATCAACTATCTTTCCGTCAATAGCAATTTTGGTGCACCTTCCGATAACTATGTCCGGAGCTCCCTTAGTAAAGGACACAATTTTACCGCCCAAGTAATTCGAATGGAATGTGGTCATCATTTTTCTAACTGAATCAAACGGAAGCTCTCCAACTCTTGGATAAATCATGTTCAGCTGATGAGAGGTTTGTCCAAGTTTGCCCGCAAATGTAATAATGGCACCCTCAGTTGGATCTCCGATTATTTTATAGCTTCCCGACGAGTTGTCCAGCTCCGCATCATTTGCAAGAGACCCAATGGAAACAAGATTCCTCAGATTAGGCAATGAGTTAATATTTATCTTCCTGCCGTAAAGCTTCACATCTCCCGTAGGGTCATATCCCCCGCCCTCGACATCCAGTATTTTATCATCCACGAATGCTTTTACGACGGTCATTTCATTTTGCGTCAGCGTTCCTGTTTTGTCTGAGCAAATAACAGAAGTGGCTCCTAATGTCTCAACCGCAAGAAGCTTTTTAACAATGGCATTCTTTCCTGCCATTCTGTTCATACCTATTGAAAGCACAATAGTCACTATAGCGGGGAGCCCTTCAGGTATGGCAGCTACCGCTAGGCTTATGGAAGTAAGCAGCATTTGCAGGACTTGTCTCCCCTGAAGATATCCCATCAAAAATACAGCAATGCATATGGCGATGGTGAGTGTGCCAAGCACCTTACCCAGCTGATTAAGCTTAGTTTGAAGAGGTGTTTCCTCATCATCATAGGATTGAATCTTCGTGGCTATATTTCCTATTTCCGTATCGTGGCCGGTTCCTGTCACCGCTCCCTTTCCTCTGCCATAGGTTACAACAGTGCCTAAAAAGCCCATGTTGTGCCTGTCCCCAATTCCCACATTACCTAAAATCTGAGCCTTTGCGTCCTTCTCCACCGGAACGGATTCACCGGTCAGGGATGCCTCCTCCACCTTCATGTTGGAGCTTTCCAAAAGCCGTATATCCGCAGGAATTATGTCCCCTGCTTCTAGAACTACTATATCACCCGGCACAATTTCCGCAGCAGGAATTATAATTTGATTTCCGTCTCTTATAACTCTTGCGTTGGGAGCGCTGAGCTTTTGAAGAGCCTCCACCGACTTTTCGGCCTTGCCCTCCTGGTAAATGCCGAGAATTGCATTAATCACAACTATTGCAAGGATTACAAATGCATCATCCTTCTCACCTACAAATGCCGATACTCCGGCAGCAATAAGTAAAATAACAATTAAAAAATCAGCAAACTGTGCGATAAGCTTGGACACAAAACTTTTCTTCGTCTGCTCCTGAAGCTCGTTCCTTCCAAACTCATCCAATCTTTTTTCCGCTTCCCCACTGCTTAATCCATAATTTAAGTCAGTTTTCAGTTCATTTAATACTTCTCTTTTACCTTTGTTATACCATTCCAAGTTATTATCCCCCTAAAATAATCTTTTGTATCGAAAGCTTCGTACTGAATAGTATAATATATTATGATTTCTCTTATTTATTACTTAATATTTGTCCCATTCTCACTCCCATGAGTGATGCCATCATCAATCCACGTGTCCAGCCGCTGGAATCTCCGAGACAATATAAATTCTTAATGCTTGTTTCAAAATCCTGACTTATTTCGACCTTGTTGCTGTAAAATTTAACTTCAGGACCGTAAAGCAGCGTTTCCGTGGATGCAAATCCCGGAACCACTGTATTTAAAGCCTCAATGAAGTTCACTATATTCGTCAATGTTCTGTAAGGCATTGCCGATGTTATATCTCCCGCAACCGCATCCGGAAGTGTTGGAACAACATTGGATCTTGAAAGCTCGTTAGGCCATGTCCTCTTTCCGTCCAGAATATCTCCGTATCTCTGCACTAAAATTTTACCCCCGCCCAGCATGTTTAAAAGCTCAGAAACCTTGGCTCCGTACTTTATAGGCTCATTGAACGGGCTGCTGAAATTATGAGAGCTCAATATTGCCAGATTCGTATTGTTGGATTTCCTGTCTTTGTATGAGTGTCCGTTTACAACTGCAAGATTATCGTCATAATTTTCCTGGCTTACAAATCCTCCGGGGTTCTGACAGAATGTTCTAACCTTATCCTTGAAAGGTGCCGGATATCCTATCAGCTTAGATTCATACAGGATGTTATTCACTCTTTCCATTTCTTCATTTCTTACTTCAACTCGTACTCCCAGGTCTACAGTTCCCGCCCTGTGGCTTATATCGTGCGCAACGCACAAGGATTTCAGCCAATCTGCACCCTTTCTACCCGCGGATATAACCACATGTTCAGCATAAAGGTCTTCTTTGAGAGTTTTTTTCAGTGAGTCCGTAACAGTTACTCCCTTGATAACTCCATCTTCCACAATAATATCCGTAGTCTGAGTTCCAAACTTAATTTCTACACCGTTATCTATTAAATGTCTTTCTAACTTTAAATATATTTCCTGAGCCTTTTCTGTTCCCAGGTGTCTTATGGGACAGTCAACAAGCTTAAGTCCCGCTTCAATTGCTTTTCTTCTTACTTCCTTTATTTCTTCCTTGCATTCAACACCCTCTACCTTGGTGTCAGCGCCAAACTGCAGATATATTTCATCCGTGTAATTAATCAGCTCCTGAGTGTAGTCATATCCTATAAGATCCGGCAGGTCTCCGCCTACCTCAGGGCTTAATGACAGCTTTCCGTCTGAAAATGCTCCCGCTCCGGAAAATCCTGTTGTTATATTGCAGTATGGCTGACAATTTACGCAATCTCTCGTCTTGTCCTTAGGGCAATTTCTTTTCTCAATTGCTCTTCCCTGCTCTATAAGCAATATTTTTTTATCCGGCATCTTTCTGTTAAATTCAAACGCTGTAAATATACCGGATGGTCCTGCTCCCACAATAATTAAATCGTATTTCATGTTTTCTCCTTTGTAATTCATAATTATGTTAATATTCTGTTAAAACAACTTCATTTTCTGTCAGACCTGAGGTTATTTCTATAAAATCATCATCCTTCAGCCCTGTCGTTACTTCCCTTTCAATTTCATTTCCGCCTTCTATAACAGTTACATATTCTTTTCCTGACTTTTTATAGACTGCATCTCTGTCCACAAGCAGCACGTCGCCCTTTTCCTCAAGCACAATTACAACATCAAGCTCAGAGCCTATTTTCATATTTATGCCTTCTGCTAAATCCGCTTCGATTCTTACACGTCTTTGTTCAACCCCGAGATCTGAAACAGATGGCTGAGCCTTCGGATATATTTTATTTACCTTCAATTCCTTCATCTCGTCACCGGTGTTTACGATAAACTTCATATCCTTAGCTACCTTCATTGAATCTTCGGCTAATACCTCAATATATATTCCAAGGCTGTTTTCATCCTGCATTTCCACCACCGGAACACCTGTCTGAGTCATTCCTCCCTGATGAACGTTCAGCTCTGTAATAACACCGTCAAATTCTGCTTTGATTGACGACTGCTCCATTCTTTGCTCCAATATTTTAATCTGTATAACAACATCTTCTATCTGAGCTTCATATTGCTTTTTCACATTTGCAGAAACTCCTCGCGTCATTAAATCATAATTGTTCTTTGCTTCCTGAAGCTGGTTTTCAAGAGCTTCCACATTGTTCTTTGCTTCGCTGTACTCTATCTCGCTTACAGCATTATTTTCATATAAGGATTTTATTTTTTCAAAATTGCTTCTTGAAAGAACCAAATTGTTTTCAACAGTGCTTATGTTAAGCTTCATATTGGAAACCTCTTTAAAATCCGCGCCCTTGACGCTTTCGTTATACATTGCGGTAATTGCATCTATCTGCTTGTTTGCTCTTTCTATTTCTAACATATAGTTGTTTTCATATGTCAGTAGTATATCACCTTTTTTTACTTTGTCACCAATTGAAACGTTGAGCACCTCAACTTTTTGACTCATATCTGAATAAAACGTATTCACTCTCTTGGAAAATACTGTTCCGTTTTCCTTCAGCGTCCTCTGAATAGAACCCATTGATGACTTTGAGGATTTCCCGTCATATGAGGTATTTCCTCCCGACAATATAGAGAAAGCAACAATAAATACAAATACACACAGCACTGCAAATATTACATACTTCTTTTTATGCCATTTTTTCATCTTGCCCTCCAAATTCTTTTTATGATATTCTGCTCTTTAAAGCCTGCATGAAATTCAATTTGTTAATTTTAGCATATGTCATAAGCTGAGCCAACATTATGAACACTATTGTCAGCACCGCCGAAATCAATATGCCCTTTAGCTTAACCGGCTCATTCATGGTGTAAACATCTGTTGTAAATGATTTACCCATATAAGCAACCATTCTGAAGCCTATTGGAATTCCGGCAGCTATACCTACGACAGTCATAATCATGTTCTCACGCACAAGCATATTAAATATTTCCATTTTAGTAAATCCCATGACTCTCAGTGATGAGAATTCGAGCATCCTCTCATTTATGCTCATCAATGTCATGCTGTACACGATTACAAATCCCAAAAATCCGGAAAATAAAACCATGAAGCCCATAGACATAGATGTTATGGCCGTATATTCCTCAAAGGCCTTTCTCATGGAATCCTGAGACTGAACATTTATATACTTCATTTCATCGGATTTCTTCACTACATCATCCTCTGAGTTGATGTATGCGCCGTTTATTATTCCTTTGTCAAAAAACATCCCGCTCATATAGTCAATGTTCATATACCCGTTAATGCCAAGAGTCTGATTTATTACGCCTTTTACAACAACATATACGTCCTTGTCATCGTTAAAGCTGTCAAGCAGGATTTTATNNCGGGCATCCAGTGCTCTTGCCAAATTTGATGATATCAAAATACCTGTTTCAGGAAGCGTCACCTCGGCTCCCGCTTCATCTCTGAATTTATAAAACTCCGTACTGTCATGCAATCCTATTACATTTAAAATCTTGGATTTTCTCCCGTTGGATATTCCAAACGGAGCCTCTATTCTTCCTTCAATATGCTTGGCATCAATATAGCTTAAAAGCTTATTTATTGTGATGTCATCGCGGAATCTGTCAAAACTTACATTGTACTGAACTTTATTAAATTCTTCATAATGCCTGTTAAACATGGCATCCACAACATCAATCATCCATGTAGTCATAACCATCATGCCGCATGTTATTGCCACAGCCGCACCTATGAATATAAACTTTTTCTTTTCCCTCAATATATTTCGAAGTACTATCTTCCAGGAAAATGGTATGTTGCCCCACAAGAATTTTATATTTTCTATGAAAATCTTTTTTCCTTTTTTAGGAGCTTCCGGCTTCATCGATTCTGCAGGATTTATTTTAACTACCCCTCGTACGCCCCAAAAACCGGAGGCAACACAGAACAACAAAGATAAAACCACAGAAATCAATATTTTATAATAATATATCTTAACTGTCAACATTGGAATATTGAAAAATTCAAGGTAAAAATTCGTCATGAACCCGGAAGCAGCCGTTCCGGTTAAGGAGCCAATCAATCCTCCGATTATGCCTACAGAAGCAGCATACTTCAAGTAATGAACCAGTATTTCACTCTCTGTAAAGCCTATTGCCTTAAGCACGCCTATACTCATTCTATCCTTTTTGACTATCCTTGAAAGCATGGTTGCAAGCATTATACCCGCAAAGGTCAGGAACACAAACGGCATAGACTGCGACATCAGCTCGAGACCGGATATTTCCTGGTTCATCATATTGTTCGCGAGCTGGTCCTCTCTTTTTATAACACGCCTCACTCCGTATTTATCAAGGCTATTATCAAGGCGATCGGCTACCTTTCCTATATCTGCATCCTCGTTTACCTTAAGAAGAATTTCATTGAAGCTTCCGCCGCCGTATATCTTTCTCAAGTAGTTTTTTTCAAGAAAAATAACTCCGAAATTTCCCGAATCCGGCATGAAATTCTCTTCGCTCTCCATCATATAAATGTATTCTGAGCTTGAAGCTATGCCTGAAACATTGAACTTATGCTGTCTGCCGTTTATTTTGACCCTTATCTCATCACCTATATTAATTTTTCTTGCGGTTGCAAACTGCTCAATTAATATTACATCACTTTCCGTCAACTCTCTCTTTCCCGATTTCATAAACAGCTTGTTGATTTTATTTTCGTCCTTATCAACAGATACTGCTCTGACAGTCACCTTTTCATCCTTATTATCAGTTATAAATGATGTGTCAAAGACAATTCTCGCTTCCGCCTCCTTAACTCCGTCTTCGGAATACAGCCTGCTTACCAGGCTCTCGGTAATTCCTGAGCCCTTTATGAAAATATCGGCAAAATTAGTTTCCTTATAGTAGACATCCATTGAATCCTTCAAATTTACANNTGTCTCAAAGTCGAGAGCACCTGTAGGCTCATCACAAAGCAGAATCTGCGGATTCTTTGCAACCGCCCTTGCAATAGCAACCCTCTGCTGCTCTCCCCCGCTCATTTGAGAAGGAAAGTGGTCTGCCCTGTCACCAAGCCCTACAGCATCCATAACCTCGTCTGTATCTATTGCATTTTCACACAGCTCTGCAGCAAGCTCAACATTTTCCTTAGCTGTAAGTGTGGACATCAGGTTATAAAACTGAAATACAAAACCTATTCTGTCTCTTCTGTAATAAGTGAGTTCCTTGTCGCTCATATCTGTTATCAGTTCACCATTGAAATATACCTTGCCCTCCGTAGGAGTATCCATGCCTCCTATTATATTTAAAAGTGTACTTTTTCCGGAGCCGCTGGGACCAAGTATAACCACAAATTCACCCTTTTGAACCTCAAAACTTGCATCCTTAAGAGCCTTTACTGTTACTTCGCCCATCTGGTAATCCTTGCTTATATTTTCGGCTTTTAAAACTACTTCACCCATACAGTCACCTCCTATGCAATAATTCCGTACATAACGATATTTATCAATCGTATGTATTCATTTTTTATAACTTCATATATCTTTTCAATGCCTTCCGTATCGTTTGCTAAGTGTGACAAGCACCTTTTATCAATTGTATCGGTAATTGATGACACCAGTGTAACGATATCTGATGAAAGAACATCCTCTTTGAGCGGCAAATCCTTTATCATATCCACTATAATATTTATTCCCATATGCCTCAATTCTAAATTTTTATGTTCTAATTTTTTCATCATTTTTTTTGGTGTATTATAGAAGCTTTTAATCAGAATCCTGTAATGCATGGGATTTTTTAAAAAGAAGCTGTATTTTAACTCCATCATTTTAATTAACGCATCAACGAATTCTAAATCATCGAACTTTACATTGTTAAACTCTTCAAGAATATCATCGATACACTTATTCACGGCGAAAATATATAGATTTTCCTTACTGCCATAATAATGAAATATGAGTCCTTTGGATACTCCTGCATCCTTGCTTATCCTGTCAGTGCTTGCTTTATCAAATCCGTGTTCAGAGAACTCCTTAAGGCCTGCCCACAATATTTTATCTTTTTTTGTTTCATCTATCACATATATGCCTCCTATTCATTGACCATCCAGTCAATCACATTATATATTATATTGACCGTACAGTCAATATATGTATGGAGACACATATAAAAAAGGCTATTCAGCCTTTGATATTTATATATTCTGATTTTCTATTTGCTCAGCCAGGTCATTGAGATAAACCCATCTGTCCATTTTTTCTTTAAGCTGTTCCTCGGCGAGCTGCTTTTCATTCATCAATGCCTGAAGCTTGACATAGTCCGCAGAGTTTTTCTCCAGCTGCTCTTCCAAATCGACAATTTTAGCTTCGATGGCAGCGATGTCGTCATCTATAGTATTATATTCGACCTGCTCCTTGTAGGAAAACTTCAGCTTTCTGGATTTTTCCCTGGACTCTTTAACGACTTTCTTTTCGTCTCTGACCTCGTCCGCATCTGCCTCTTTAAAGACCCTTGCAGCTATATAATCAGAGTATCCTCCGTTGTACTCATTCACTTTGCCTGTTCCGTCTCCGGACAGCTCCAATACCGTATTCACAACCTTATCAAGAAAATATCTGTCATGAGATACTGTTATTACAGCACCTTCAAAGCTTTCAAGATAATCCTCCAAAATTGTCAGCGTCTCTATATCCAAATCATTGGTGGGCTCATCTAAAAGCAATATATTCGGGGATTTCATCAATATGCCCAGCAAAAACAGCCTGCGCCTCTCCCCTCCCGACAGCTTTTCAATTAAGTTATACTGCATATCGGAAGTGAACAAAAACTTTTCAAGCATCTGCGAAGCGGTAATTTTTCCTTCCTTAGTTTCCACAATCTCCGCAATCCCTTTGATATAGTCCACAACTCTCTGAGAAGCATCAATACTGTCCGGTTCCTGTGAAAAGTATCCAATCTTTTCGGTACTTCCCACATCGACACTGCCTTTGTCCGGTACTATGCGTCCCGCTGCCAGATTCAGCAGGGTCGTTTTTCCCGCTCCGTTATTCCCGACGATCCCAATTCTGGCATCTCTTAGAACGATATATTCAAAATCATCCACGATTTTAATGCCGTTAAAGCTTTTGGATATTTTATTTATTTCAATGGTCTTTTTACCCAATCTTGATGCTGCCGAGCTCATACCCAGTTTTTCGTCTCTTACATCCTCAAGGCTGTCCTTCAGCTTTTCAAATTCCTGTATTCTTCCCTTTGCCTTCGTGCCTCTTGCCCTGGCACCTCTTTGAATCCATGCAAGCTCCTTTTTATACAATACCTGCTTTTTCTTTTCTGTTGCAACATCCATATTTTCACGAAGAGATTTAAGCTCTAAAAATTTTGAATAATTTCCGTCATAAGAGTACATTTCACCTCTGTCAAGCTCAATTATTCTGTTTGATACACGGTCTAAAAAGTATCTGTCGTGGGTGACCATCAGTATGGCTCCGCTGTATCTAATCAGATAATTTTCAAGCCATGCAATCATTTCATTGTCCAGGTGGTTTGTGGGCTCATCCAATATTAACAAATCGCACGGATTTACCAGTGCAGCGGCAATGGCAACTCTTTTTCTCTGTCCCACAGAAAGCAGCTTAACATCCTTATCAAATTCTGTTATTCCCAATTTATTTAATATAGTCTTTGCTTCATATTCCATCAGCTGCCTTGTTTCATTGCCGGAATTTATGAACACCTGCTCCAGCACTGTGGTGTTTTCATTAAATTCAGGCGACTGCGGCAGATAGCACACCCTCGAGCCGCCGCTATAAATAACCCTCCCGCTGTCAGGCTCCTCAATTTTTGCAGCAATTTTCAGCAACGTTGACTTTCCTGTTCCGTTTACTCCTACAAATCCTATTTTATCTCTGTCATTTATATATAAGTTAATATTATTTATAAGCTTTTTTTCACTGAAGCTTTTTGAAATATTTTCAAGTGTTAAAATCATGTAATTATCCTTTATTAAATATTTGAGCCCGGAGTCTTCCTGCACATATCATAAACTAACTCGTAATAATGATTATTGTTGAAATCAAATGTCTTTATAACCTCAAGACCTAGTTTATCGGTATGTGCGGCATATGACCGGGGATTTATTTTATTTATGAATGTTACCAATACAGGAAATCTGTCCTTCATCTGCAGCCTTGAAAATTCAAATATATTAGGCAGCACTTCCTTTCCCCTGTATTTGACGTCAATACATACGGGACCATATTGATAGGAATTATCCACAGACAGAATTTGACCCTTATACTCTATATTCGGCAGATCACTTATCATCTTTTCAAATAAAGGCCAGGCGGACCAGAAATCCCAGGATGCTGCCATTGCATATGCCACTATTTTATCACCGTCACAGGCTATTGCAAGCCCGTTTTCCTTTTCAATGAGTATCTTAAATTGTTCTTCTGAAAACAATGTTGTAACAAAGCCATCCGCTTTATCATTTTCATTTATTGTAGACACATGATATCTCTTTTGCAGTTCAGAAACACCTGCAATATCTTTTTCAGTTGCATTCCTGTATTCCATGAATTTACCTACCTTTCCGAATTTAATTATATGTTACATTACATGCTATTATATCACACTTTAATTGACAATAAAAGAAATAGCTTTTCAAAGCAAACAAAGAAATTACATCATATAAGATATAATTAACCTGCGGATGCTGTAATTAAATCTTTCCTTCTTGATATTTACAAAGTATAATAGATTAAAGTACATCAAAAGAGGTTGGTATGGAGCTGAATAAAATTACAGACAGAATTTACTGGCTGCCTAATGAAAAAGAAAATGACAGACCGGTGCTTGCATATATCAGAGGAGACAAATATTCACTTGCTGTCGATGCTGGAAATTCCGCTGAACATGTAAAAAAGTTTTATAATGGAATAAAATCACTGAACATGAATCTTCCGGACTACACGGTAATTACCCACTGGCACTGGGACCATACTTTCGGTATGCACGCAGCCGAAGGTAAAACAATAGCCGGTCACCTTACAAATAAGAAGCTGAAAGAAATCATGCAGTGGAAATGGTCTGATTCCGACATGAAAAAACGTCTTGAAACAGGAGAGGACATTGAAATGTGCGACCAATGTATCAAGGTTGAGTATGAAAATCGCAATGATATAAAGGTTGTTCCTGCAGATATTGAATTCACAGGAAAATTAGTTATTGACCTGGGAGGCATCCACTGTGTAATAACAGAGGTTGACGCAACTCACTCTGATGATTCGGTATTTGTGTATATTCCTGAAGAAAGGACTCTTTTTGTAGGTGATGCCGACTGCGAGGACTTCTATTACAACAACGGAAATTATGATGAAGTAAAGCTTAGAAACATGATTAACATGCTTGAAGAAATTGATTTTGATATGTATGTCTTAGGGCACGATGAACCGCAGAAAAAAGATGAGGTACTGGATTACCTGAAGGAAAGACTTGAAGAAATAAGTAAAAAATAATTGAGGTTTGCATGAAAAAGAATGATAAAATTAAACTGACTCAGGAAAAAAAGGAATATATGATTGAGACCATCAAGAACTATTTTTCAAATGAAAGAGATGAAGAATTAGGTGACTTGGCTTCGGCTATGATTTTGGATTTTTTTATTGATGAATTGGCCACGGAATTCTATAATCAAGGTGTTTATGATTCATATGTCTACATGAATGACAGATGCGAGGATATTCTGTCCATACAGAAATAATAAGGGCGGCGTGACTATGGAATTCATACCAGCAAAAACAATTATATCCGGCTACAGTGATGATAATCGCTGGTTTGGTATTAACTACAATATGAATATTTACAAGGGCTGCTGTCATGGATGTATTTATTGCGACAGCCGAAGCGAATGCTACCGTGTGGAAAACTTCGACGAAGTGAGAGCAAAGGAAAATCCTCTTACTTTAATTGAGCGCGAATTAAAATCAAAACGCAAATCCGGAGTTGTAGGCACAGGAGCCATGAGCGATCCTTATAATCCATTTGAAAATATGCACTCACTCACAAGAGGCGCGCTGCAGCTCATAGATAAATATAAATTCGGCTCTGCAATCGCAACCAAGAGTGACCTTGTGACAAGAGACATAGATATATTCAAGTCAATACAGGCTCATTCTCCGGTTATAATTAAAATTACAATAACCTCGTATGATGATGAGCTGTGCAGAAAAATCGAACCTAATGTCTCTGTTTCTTCAAGGAGGTTTGAGGCAATCAGAAATCTTTCAGAAAAAGGTTTGTTTGCAGGAATACTTATGATGCCAATACTGCCCTTCATAGAGGACTCTGAGGAAAATATAAGGAACATCGTGAAAGGCGCATATGAAAGCGGTGCTAAATTCATATATCCGTCTTTCGGTGTTACACTGAGACAGAACCAAAGAGATTGGTTTTACCACAAGCTCGACGAGAAATTTCCCGGAATAAAGCAAAAATACATACGCCAATTTGGCGACTCATATGTATGCAATTCCCCCAATGGAAAATACTTGAAGCAGATATTCAAAGAGGAATGCACTAAATACGGCATAATTTACAGAATGGACGATATTATTAATACATATAAAAGTGGTTACTACAAGGACAGTCAATTATCAATTTTTGATTTGTAAAATTACGAAAAACATCAAGATAAATTGGCCGCATTATATTAACCACAGAATAATACCACACGACGAAAGGATAAAATATGAAAATAAAAAAGACCGTGCTCTTAACTATTTTAGCAATATTGGCAGTCTGTGTTGCAATTTACATATCTTCAATGAGAACCATCCGTTCCATTGGAATAATAGGAAGCGCCGACGGGCCTACAGCAGTTCTTATTTCCCATAGCGGTGGTGGAAGAGCATATATATATGCAATAGCGTTGATTATTATTGTATTTGTTGCTGTACGGTTCATCTTCAAAAAATAATGGTGGTCGAAAGTCGAGCCATAATCGTTGTGGCAGGGCATACAGAAAAGAGCTATTGGCACATAGCCAAAGCCCTTTTATTCAAATCTATTACTCGATACTAAACAACCATTTCACGTTTTGAGCTGAATTTTTCATACTTTTTATTAGATAAAATATCCTCTAAAATATCTGCTAATTTATAAGCATCCTCAAATGTCACATAAAGGGCAACAGGTGCCAGGCGAACTACATTTGGCTCTCTAAAATCAGGGATTACATTGTGCTCCTTTAATGAAAGACATATTCTGTAGGCTTCAGGATGTTCAAGTGCCACATGGCCACCACGTCTGCTTGCTTCTCGTGGATTTCCAATGTTGCAGCCATATTTAGATAGCCTTTCGTCTATTAAAAACATCAGATAATCTGTAAGACTTAAAGATTTCTCTCTTATTTTATCCATTCCAACTTCGTTGTATAATTTCAGAACTCCTTCCAGAGGAGCCATGGAGAACAAGGGTTGAGTTCCAATAAGCCATCCGCCGGCGTCCTTAGCATGTTCGAATGTCTGTCTTAATAAAAACTGTGTTGCTTTAGCATTTCCCTGCCAACCTGCAAGTCCCGGTTCTTTATCGAAGTGCTTCCTGTTTATATATATCCCGGCAATTGCACCAGGTCCGGCTGATAAGTATTTATAATTGCACCAAACTGCAAAATCAGCATCAAGCTTTTTAAAATCATGAGGCACACTGCCTATTGAGTGGCACAAATCCCATCCTACAAGAATTCCGCGCTTATGAGCTTCATCTGTAATTCTTTGCATATCAACAAGCTGTGAACTGCGATATAAAACTGATGGAAGGAATACCATCGCTACATCATCCGTCATTGCTTCTATAACTAAATCTTCAGAAATTGTTCTGCCATCCTTACTTTCAACTACCTTTACAACATCATCCGGATTAAGTCCTTTAAGCTTTACTTGGCTGTCAACAGCATATCTGTCACTGGGAAAGTTTAAATCATCAACAATTATTTTATACCTTTCCTTTGTAGGTTTATAAAATGTTGCAATACATTGATGAACATTCACGGTTGTACTGTTTGCCACTGTAACCTCTTCCGGATAAGCATTAATCAACGGTGCAATTTGAGATCCCAAAAAGTTTTGATATAAGAAATATTTGCCACCTTCAATGCTCCAAACATTGATTCCGTGTTCTTTCCAAATTTCCAACATATTTAGTAAAGATTCTTCTGCGTCTTTAGATGACACGCCTAATGAATTGCCATCCATATAGATTTGACCTTCCTTAG
>DOON01000236.1:5869-18743 GCA_003514865.1 Clostridiales bacterium | reverse complement strand
CCTGAAATTATTGAACTTTCTACAGAGCGCTCATGGAAAAAAAGCTCTGTTCATATTTTATTAAATAGTATGCTGAATAAGGGTGCAATAAAGGTTGACGGATATGTAAGAACTGGAAAAAATTACGGTCGTACATATTCTGCTGCGGTTACACGAGAAGAATATCAAGTAATACAACTTAAGCACAGAATGCCCTTTATGGCCAAAACTTCCGCAATAACAGATATTGTTNNTATCTTTTTAATTGCTGTTATCCGCCCGCGTAATGTCTTTTTATTCCGCTTTGGTATTATTCCCATAATACTTTTGATTGCAGCATGTATTTTTCGTTTAGTCTTTTTTGTTGAGCTGCCTTCTTCTACAGTACTGCAATCGGAAGTTATTTATCCTATAATTCTAGACTTTTTTACTGCAAAGGTTTTCAAAGTGTGTGTTTATGAATTAGTGATTGCTGTGTGGGTCATTGGCAGTATATATTACCTACAGAAATATATACGTCAATTAATCTTCCTTAACAGGCTTGGAAATTCTGTTAGAGAAACACAGGACACGCGTATCATTTCATGCATGAATGAACTTTTAATAGAAAGCGGTAAAAATACTAAGGTTAAAATTGTACAATCCCATGAAATCTCTATACCTATGATTACAGGTTTTCTCAAACCGGTGATTTACCTTCCGTATACTGATTTTTCAGATGGAGATTTAAGAAATATTCTTATGCATGAATGGACACACTTTTTACATAAGGATGCGTGGACAAAGCTCCTTGTGAACTTAATCAGTGCGGTATTCTGGTGGAATCCTTTTGTTCATATTTTGAAAAACGAATTAAGCCAAGCACTTGAACTTCGTTGTGATTTAAGCATTATTTCTCGAATGAATAATGAAAATCGACTGATATATCTGGAAAGCATTGTGAAAATTATAAAGGATGCCAACAACAATAAGCTTCATAAATCACATTCTTCCATGGGCAGCACAGCATTGGTGACCATAAACAGGGACGAAAATATTCTGCAAAGATTCAATTTGGTATTGAATTATAACACATGTAAAAATAGAAATATGTTCTCATCTACTATAATTTGTATTTTTATTTTGCTGTCTGTTATTGCTTCATATGGATTTGTTGTACAACCTTTGTATCCTAATCCTGTTATAACAGAGCATGAAGATGTTTTTATGCTTAATCCTGAAAGTTCATATTTAGTACTTAATGAAGATGGTACTTATTCTTTATATTTTAATGATAAATATATATGCTTTATTGAAAATAGAAGTATTGAGCCATTTTCATTATTGCCTATTAAATAATTTCTTATAAAAGGAGGTGTATTTATATGAAACTAAAAAAATTTTTTGTTCGTTCTTTTTCAATTTCAATGCTTATGATGTCTTTATTAAGCGCCGGCCAGATAGCACATGCACAAGAAGTAAACATTAATAACTCAAATGAGGATATTGTTGTATTTGCTGAGCAAACCGAATGGTATTATCGTGTCGTAGATGGACAACTACAAAGACGTTTGTGGTCACTTACATGGGGTAAGTGGCTTACAGAGTGGGAATGGGTATAGTATTTCCCTACTTTCATCAAGCAATATGCTATTGATTCTCAATAGCATATTGCTTGGTGAATTTTTCATTTCACTTTGTGAATATAAAAAATAAGACTACGGTAATACCGTAATCTCATCATTCATCAACTATTTTAGGTTACCGCCAAAATGGGTCATTGCGTCCTGTAAATCTTTTATAAATTCAGGCTTAATCAGCTCAAAGTATTTAGGCATTACCTCTTTTAGGTATTCTGCGTCAAAGGTGCCGTTTGCTTGCTTTTCAAATCCAGCATTCAATAAAACTTTTGCTTCCTCTTCCTTGCCTTCAGCTACACGCTGCATAAAAAAATTATAAAACATTTCTTGTCCGGGATTCATTATTTTTCCTCACTTTTTTTCTATATTTTGAGTTAATTATTTTTCTTATTTCTTGTCTTTGCCGTCTATTTCCTTATTGAACATACTAATACGTTCTTCAAAGCTTACAATTTTATGAATTTGATGCAGCATCCAGACATATCCAAATGAGTCCGAAAATATGGAATTTGAGATGCCAAAGTCCGGCAATTCCGTTACTGCCTGAATTTCTGTACAGCCTGATGAAATAGCTTTATCATGCACTTCTTTTATATCCGGCACAGCTATGTTAAACCAAAATGACTGCGGATTCTCAGGTTTTGGAGCTATAAGGTGAAATTCGGCATTTTCGTCTAGCATGTGAAAGCGTGTACCAAATATTGAAAAAACGACTTCATTTTGTCCCGTCGGAAAATTTGTAACTTCAATACGTTCAACATCAAAAATACGTTCATAAAGCCCAAGGGCTTCCAAGCTGTTTTTTACTACAAAATCAAATTCTACGCCTGTAATCATTTATATACTCCTAAGTTATTTTAATATAAATCGATATTTCTTTTAATCTCAGAGTTATTATACCACCATAACCCAATGTTAAACCAATAAATCAACTGAACATAAAAAAGACCGGACAGCCGGTCTTAATATTTATTACTTTTTCTGCAATACCTTTTTCAGATACTGCCCTGTGTATGATTTTTTCACCTTGGCAACCTCTTCGGGGGTACCCTGCGCAACTATTGTTCCGCCGCCGTCTCCTCCCTCAGGCCCCAAATCGATTATGTGGTCTGCTGTTTTTATAACATCAAGGTTATGCTCTATAACTATTACGGAGTTACCTACCTCCACAAATCTGTTCAGCACCTCAGTGAGCATGTGAATGTCCGCAATGTGAAGTCCTGTGGTGGGCTCGTCAAGAACGTACAGCGTGCTTCCAGTACCTCTTTTGCTCAGTTCATAGGCAAGCTTGATGCGCTGCGCCTCTCCACCTGACAGTTCTGTTGAAGGCTGACCAAGCTTAACATACCCCAGCCCCACATCCTGCATGGTTTTTATTTTATTGTATATTTTCGGAATATTTTCGAAAAACTCCAGCGCCTCATCTATGGTCATGTCCAGCACTTCCGAAATATTCTTGCCCTTATACCTTACCTCAAGAGTTTCCCTGTTGTATCTCTTGCCCTTGCACACCTCGCAGGGCACATATACATCCGGAAGGAAGTGCATTTCTATTTTCAGAATTCCGTCACCGTGGCATGCCTCACATCTTCCACCTTTGACATTGAAGCTGAATCTGCCCTTCTGATAGCCTCTTTCCTTGGCCTCAAGAGTCATGGCAAATACATCTCTTATATGGTCAAACACTCCTGTGTAGGTAGCGGGGTTTGATCTTGGCGTCCTTCCGATTGGAGACTGGTCAATACTGATTATCTTATCTATATTTTCCACACCCAGCATTTCGTCATATGCGCCTGGACGGTTGTTATTCTTAAACAGCTTCTGATGAAGTCCCTTGGACAGTATTTCATTTATCAAGGAGCTTTTTCCGGAACCGGAAACCCCTGTAATGCAGCACAATACTCCCAGAGGTATTTTTACATCTATATTTTTAAGGTTGTTTTCTCTGTCACCCTTTATTTCTATATCCTTATCAGATGTCTTTCTTATTTCGGGAACGTCTATTTTCTTTCTTCCGCTGAGGTACTGTCCCGTAATGGAGTTTTCATCGTTCTTAATATCATCGTATGTTCCGAAGGCAACTACTTCTCCGCCGTGAACTCCCGCTCCGGGACCTATGTCGAGAATATAGTCCGCATTTTCCATTGTCTCCTCATCATGCTCCACCACAATTAGGGTATTTCCCAAGTCCGTCAGATTTCTTAGGGTCTTGATGAGCATGCTGTTATCTCTCTGATGCAGACCTATGCTTGGCTCATCCAGCACATATAGCACACCTACAAGGCTTGAGCCTATTTGCGTCGCAAGCCTTATTCTCTGAGATTCTCCGCCGGACAATGTGCTTGCGCTTCTTTCAAGAGTGAGGTAATTGAGCCCTACATCCGATAAAAATTGAAGCCTTGAGGTTATTTCCTTTATTATCTGATCCCCTATTGCTTCATTTTTCGGACTAAGTTTCAACTCGTTGAAAAACTTCAAGCTTTTTGTCACGGACAGCTTTGTAACCTCATATATATTTTTATTTTCTATTTTAACCGCAAGGCTTATAGGATTGAGCCTCGCTCCGTTGCACTCGGGACACGGGCTGTCATCCATGAATTCTTCAATCCATTCTCTCATTTCTGGAGACTTGGTTTCCATATATCTTCTTTCAAGATTGTTTACAACGCCTTCAAATTCTCTATTGTACACCCTCGTCCCCTGGAATTTGCTTACGAATTCCACAGTCATGTTTCTTCCGTTGGTTCCATAAAGCAGTTCGTCCATGAATTCCTTAGGAGCCTCCGCAAATGGCTTGCTGATATCAAATCCATGAAAATCTGCTATTTCTTTAAATATCTGATAGTAGTATCCATCCTCGTCTGCTCCGAAGGGAACTATTGCCCTTTCAGCAATTGTCTTTGTATAATCGGGAATTATTAAATCAATATCGATTTCTTTCTTTATTCCCAGCCCACTACATGCCTTGCACATTCCAAATGGGTTGTTGAAAGAAAACATTCGGGGTGAAATTTCTCCGAAGCCTATACCGCAGTGTGTGCAGGCAAACTTTGTGCTCATGAGAAGCTCTTCCGTACCCACTATATCAAGAAGAACCATTCCTTCGGAAAGCTCAAGAGCGGTTTCCACAGAATCCACAAGCCTTTTCTGTATTCCTTCCTTAATTACAATTCTGTCTATTACAACTTCTATATTGTGTTTCTTGTTTTTATCAAGATTGATTTCATCTTCAAGCTCATACAACTCACCGTCAACTCTCACCCTCACGTAGCCGTCTTTCTTTATATTTTCCAAAAGCTTTTTGTGAGTTCCCTTTGCACCTCTCACCATTGGTGCAAGAATCTGAATCTTTGTTCTTTCTTCATATTCCAGTACCTTGTCCGTTATCTGGTCTATTGTTTGTGTCGTTATGGGCCTTCCGCATGTGGGGCAGTGGGGAATGCCTATTCTTGCAAATAAAAGCCTGTAGTAATCATATATTTCAGTAACTGTTCCCACGGTTGAACGCGGGTTTCGGTTTGTTGTTTTCTGGTCTATGGATATTGCCGGTGACAATCCCTCAATGGACTCCACATCCGGCTTATCCATCTGTCCTAAAAACTGACGGGCATATGAAGAAAGACTTTCCACATATCTCCTCTGTCCTTCCGCATATATGGTATCAAAAGCTAGGGAGGTCTTTCCAGAGCCGCTGACGCCTGTAAAGACAATGAGCTTATCTCTTGGCAGTTCAATATTTATGTTCTTGAGATTGTTCTCCTTTGCTCCTCTTATTATAATTTTATCCATTTTATGTCCTTTCGGTTAATATAGTCAAATGATTATGACTTACGTAGCTCTTTTATTTCATCTCTCAGCCTTGCCGCCTTTTCAAACTCAAGATTCTCAGCTGCCAGCCTCATTTCATTTTCAAGCTCCACAATATAGGATGCAACATCAACAGCATCTTTTCTCTTGACATTGTATTTTTCTTCTCCCTCAGCAACTTTGGTAGCCTCTATAATATCTCTTACTCCCTTTATTACGGATGTAGGTGTAATATTGTGTTCCTTGTTGAATTTATCCTGAATTTCTCTTCTTCTGTCTGTTTCTCCAATTGCCCTTTCCATTGAGCCGGTCATTTTATCGGCATACATTATAACGCGGCCGTCAATATTTCGCGCCGCTCTTCCAACGGTCTGAATCAAAGATGTTTCTGAACGAAGGAAGCCCTCCTTATCCGCATCAAGTATGGCTACAAGAGATACCTCAGGCAGGTCAAGCCCTTCTCTCAAAAGGTTTATTCCCACAAGCACGTCAAATTCTCCCACGCGCAGGTCCCTTATTATCTCCATTCTTTCAAGAGCATGTAATGCATGCATGGCCTAATCGAGCGTGGGATGGTCTANNCTTTCAAGAGTATCAATGTCGGAATGCAGTTACCTAACCCGTATTCCCGTGTTCTTAAAATAAAACGTAAGATCCTCTGCCATTTTTTTTGTGAGAGTGGTAACGAGCACCCTCTGGTTTTTGGCTGTTGAAATCCGTATCTCATTGATTAAATCGTCTATCTGGTTTTCAACAGGTCTTACATAAATCGGAGGATCCAAAAGCCCTGTAGGACGTATAATCTGCTCAATAACATTCTGTGAATGCTCTGCCTCATACGGTCCCGGTGTGGCGCTCACGAACACCACCTGATTAATTATTCCCTCAAATTCATCGAATTTAAGAGGCCTGTTATCCAGTGCCGATGGCAGTCTGAAGCCGTAGTCCACCAGGGTTGTCTTTCTGGCTCTGTCGCCGTTGTACATTCCCCTTACCTGAGGCAGGGTGACATGGGACTCATCTATTATCATTAAAAAATCCTTCGGAAAATAGTCCAGCAGCGTAAACGGCCTGGAGCCGGGCTTAAGATTGTTTATATGTCTTGAATAGTTTTCTATACCGTTGCAGTAACCCATTTCCTGAAGCATCTCCAGGTCGTAATTCGTTCTTTGCTCAATTCTCTGCAGCTCCAACAGCTTGTTTTCACTTTCAAATTGCTTGAGTCTTTCCTCTAATTCCTCCCTTATGCTCACCACAGCCCTATTTACATTTTCTTCTGTGGTTGCATAGTGAGTTGCGGGAAATATCGAAATGTGGTTTCTTCTGCCTAAAATTTCTCCCGTAACCGTATTTATTTCAGTTATTCTGTCTATCTCATCACCGAAAAATTCAACTCTTATGGCATTTTCGGAGGATGATGCGGGGAATATTTCCAATGTATCTCCCCTTACTGGGAATGTGCCTCGCGTAAAGCTTATATCATTTCTCTTATATTGGATCTCTACAAGCCTTTTAATGGTTTCGTCCCTGTCTTTCTGCATTCCTGGTCTTAAGGATATAACGAGATTTTCATAATCCACGGGGCTTCCCAAACCGTATATGCAAGAAACGCTGGCAACTATTATTACATCTCTTCTCTCAAAAAGAGACGCCGTAGCAGAGTGTCTCAATTTATCTATTTCATCATTTATAGATGCATCTTTCTCAATGAATGTATCGCTGCTTGGAACATATGCCTCAGGCTGATAATAATCGTAATAGCTTACGAAGTACTCAACCGCATTGTCAGGAAAAAATTCCTTGAACTCAGAACAAAGCTGTGCAGCAAGTGTTTTATTGTGAGCTAAAATAAGGGTGGGCCTCTGGACTTTTTCAATTATATTTGCCATGGTAAATGTCTTTCCCGAGCCTGTAACCCCTAAAAGTGTCTGATATTTCAGATTGTTGTTCAACCCTTTTGTAATTTTTTTAATTGCCTCCGGCTGGTCGCCGGTTGGCTTAAATTCAGATTTAATTTTAAATTCACCCATAATTTCACCTCAGCTTCATCTAAACGTATGTTCGCTTTATTATATATCTTTTGCTCCTTGAAGTCAATAAAAAAGCCGTCAGAAAAGACGACCTCCGGTCAAGGAAATTTTGCTAATTCTCCAATGATACTACAAATCCTTCAATATTTTCCGGTGATACTTCCAATATTCCAAAACTTTCGTCACCGCACNNCGCAGTGAGTGTGACCGTAAATAACCGCATCTGCATTTTCTTCCCTGGCATAATCTTTCAGATGCTCAATGCTTTCCTTTACATGGTGCAGATGACCGTGGGTTATTATAAATCTTTTTCCCTCAATAACCTCATTGATTATCAGTGGCTTATCAGAAATGCTGTCACAGTTGCCCGGAACTTGTATGACCTTGTCTATATTGAGACGGTCAGCAAATTTCTCCGCATCTCTGTATTCGTCTCCACAATGAATGAGCATTTCGAACTTTCCATGTTCATTTATCCTTTCTATCTGTGAATTCAGAACAAAGTTGTGACTGTCACTTATTACTAATATCCTCATTGTTCCTCCAGCTTTTCCCTTAAGTTCCTCAAAGCCCTTGCCCTGTGGCTCACACTGTTTTTTTCCTCTTCTGTCATTTCCGCAAATGTCCTGCCCGTAGATTCCACAATAAACAGCGGGTCGTAGCCAAATCCGTTTTCTCCTCTTTCCTCAAAGGCAATTGTTCCGTCAACTCTTCCCTCTGCTGACACCCTTCTGCCGTCCTCGAAAATAACAGCCATTACTGTTTTAAAATATGCCGTTCTTTTTTCTGCCGGCACATCCTTTAAATTCTTTAAAAGCAGGATATTGTTATCCTTGTAGGATACAGGCTCCCCGGCATAGCGAGCAGAGTACACCCCCGGGTCTCCGTTCAGGGCATCAACAAACAATCCTGTATCATCAGCTATAACAATTCCCTTTACCAGCCTGTGAAGCTCTTCCGCTTTTTTGAAGGCATTTTCCTCCAGTGTGCTGCCATCCTCTTCCACGTCAAAATCTGTATAACCCAAATCATCCTTTGACACTACCTCAAATGACATGCCTTTCAATATATCCTTTATTTCGCTTATCTTGTGCTTGTTTCCGCTCGACAATATAACTTTTCTCATCATTTTCCTATAGTCTCGCTGATTTCTTCTCCCAGCGCCTCTCTCTGCAATTTATACAGCTCCTCACATCCCCTTGATGCCAGAGATATGAGATTCATGAGCTCATCACGGGTAAATGTGGCTTCTTCACCGGTACCCTGAATCTCAACAAATTCTCCTTTGTTTGTCATAACAATATTCATGTCTACATCGGCACTTGAATCTTCTTCATAGCAAAGGTCAAGAATTGCTTCACCTTTACCGATTCCCACACTGACCGCAGACACAAATGCTTTTACAGGCATTTTTTCTATTTCATTTCTGCTCAGCAAGCCGTAGAATGCATCAACCATAGCAACAAAAGCACCTGTTATAGAGGCTGTCCTCGTCCCCCCGTCCGCCTGTATAACATCGCAGTCTAACCAGACAGTCCTTTCTCCTACGGCATCCAGGTTCACAACAGACCTGAGACTCCTGCCTATAAGCCTCTGTATTTCCTGAGACCTTCCGTCAATTTTTCCTTTATTGATATCTCTCGGTTTTCTTGTCTTAGTTGAGCCCGGTATCATGGAATATTCCGCTGAAACCCAGCCCTTGCCCGTACCCTTAAGAAACGGAGGAACCTTGTCCTCAATAACTGCCGTACAAATTACCTTTGTGTTTCCCACCTCTATGAGCACCGACCCATCAGGGTGCATTATATAATTTCGTGTTATTTTAACCTGTCTTAATTCATCGTTTAATCTTCTGTTATCTCTGTCCATTTTTACTCCTAATCAATATATGGAAGTATTATACCCCAATTGTATTAATTTAACAATATTTTTCAAAAATACCCCCGCACTTAGCGGGGGCATGAATTAAATTCCTAAGCTGTCAAGCTTTTTTAAATCATATCTGTTGATAATGTCTATAAGCTTTATCGAATACTGTGAATCCGTGGCATATCCGCATCTTCTCAATGCCCATGCCCCCTGGGTGCTGTCAAACATAACCGCTCTGAAAGGAGCATATCTTTCTCTTGTGAGAAGAAGGTCATTATGGTCATCCCAGCTTTCGCTCACGTTGTTGTATGCTCTGAAGTCATCATCAATTCTGAAGGAAACTCCGTTGTATTCCTCCCATGTATTTGAGGTAACGGAACCTGCTGAGCCCTTTCCTTTTATTCCGAACAGGTTGTTTGAAAATTGACCGGTATATTTATCAACGGGAACACTTTGTCCCCATCCTGTTTCAAGGNNCCGCCAACTTCGATGCAAAGCCCATGAATTGATCCTTCGCAATTACAGGCAGAGCGGTGTATATTTTACCCGTATAAATTGTAAACTTAACATCCTCTGTTTTCAGGGTCTTTCCTCTATAAACAGCTTCTGCCCTCAGGCTCCATGAGCCTTTGTCCTCAGGTGCCGGAGTGTATGATTGCTCCGTAAGAGTCTTGCTTACTCCAGTCTTTGTATTTGTAAGGATGTATTTCACACTGTCAGGTGTAATATTGCTCTTTATGCCAAGCTTGAATGCTTCCGTAACGACCTGTGCCGGACCTACGCTTTGCAGCAGTATCTTTGGTGTTCCCACAACATTGACCTTCACAGCTGCACTTCTGTATGTATTTCCTGCGGCATCCTTAACTCTGACATAAAGCTCTTTGCTGCCTGCCATTTCAGGGCCGGGGAACCAGCTGTAATTTCCGTAGCCTGCCTTGTACAGCACAGTTTCTGTACCTGTGGAACTGTCCACTGCTACGTATTCTGTTTCGCTGACATTGAAATTCCTTGACGTCTTAAGGGTCACTGATCCGTCTATTGTCTGCCCTGACGTAACTCCTACAAGATTAACGTATCTATTCACGGCAACCCATACCTTAACATATTCCCCGTTGTAAGCTTTGCCTGCAGTGTCATATGCAATCACCCTCAGCCACATATTTCCGTTGTCCTCCATAACAGGGACCATTGTAAATTTATCTAAAGGATCAAGTCCTGAAGATATGTAGTATGCATTGGTATCTGGATTGATTATTTCGTACTTTACATATGCTGCCGAGAAATTCAGTTTAGCTCCAAGGGGTACGCTTCCGGCGGTAACTGTTTCACCGTCTGTGAGACCTGTTAGTTTTATCTTCGGAGTTATGCTTACCTTTACGGGGATTGAATCTCCTGTGAGGAAATTCCCCGCCTTATCGTAAACGGCAGCCACAAGTATTCTTTCTCCGTTGTCCTCCATTGAGGGCATCCATTTATATGCAGAATTCAAGTCCGAGCCTTTTGCGATTATAAAGCCTTTCTTTGTATCCTTGTTGAGAAGAAGATACTTTATTTCCGCCGCACCCTGAGGTACACTTCCAAGAGCAGTTCTCAGATCTGTGGTACCCTTAATAGTTTGTCCGGATTTCACGCTTGAAATTTCAGCATCAAAAAATGGTTCAATTTTTGACTCGTCCGACGAATTAATAACTACAGATCTCTTGTCATTATCCCAGCTTATGCCCACTCCCAGCGCATTGCTTACAAGACGTATTGGCACAAATGTGCGGTCTTCCTTTATTGTGGGAGCAACATCTATTAAATTGTAAATTGTTTCATTATCTATGGTATATTCAACTATATGACTGTCTATGGATAATGCAACATGCATGTCCTCTTTTGATATATGTACTGTCCTAGTGCTGTTATCCCACGTTACCACCGCATCCAGCTCTTCTGCAATCACTCTGAGTGGAACAAGCGTCCTATCATTTTTTATCAAAATCTCAGGATCTGTTTCTATTTTCTTTCCGTCAATCACAAGCTTTATGGGACTCTGGGCGTAAGCATCCGGAGCAATATTGACAATAGCTATAACCACCAGCAACACAATGATTATTTTCCAGCTAAAAATTTTTTTCAGCATATTTTCACCTCTCATTTCTTTTTTTACATTATATCACAAAAAACTTTATCGAATGTTACGTATTTATGTCTTAATTCATCCTCACTTGCCCCTCATATATTTATAGTCATTAATTTCACGCATAAAGTCAAACTCATCCTGCCTGCATATACTGTAATATATTCAACAATTAAACGGAATAAAACATTGAAAGGATGTTAATATATGGCTAATGCAGGCAGACCATACAAAGCTAAAAACAAACTCATAAAAAAACTTGAAACCGCTGAAAAAGAAAATGGTTTTTTAGACGTCAGCGTATATTCAGAAAGTACAAACGCCCCTGTAAGCGGTGCGGATGTATTCGTATACTATTTCAATGTCAGGGGCATATATCATGAAGCCGCTACAATAGATGAANNTGGTAAACCGGAAGAAAATATGGACGAATATCAGATGAGAGTGGATGCTAACGGTTATTACAACGTTATAATAATGAACATGGAGATATTCCCGGGTATTACAACCAACTATAATGTAGTTTTGACTCCATTCCGCACAGGTGAAGAACATATAGAAGTTATTATCATACCGGAAAAACACTGATTTTATGTATGTCTTCCTGTATCATGCAATCGGATATACGGAGGACATACATAAATCATCGATATATCTCCCATTATTTATCTCATATATTCAAACTCATATAAAATATTGCCTTTTTTGTCTTTAATTTCAATAACCGTTCCATTTGTCCATTCAGGTAAACGGTTCACCCGTTCATTTGAAGAATTAATTTCATTCAAATTAACTATGCATTTATAATTCATTCCGTAGCTGTCCTCTATATATGCATATATTATAAGCTTATCATTTGGTTTCAACTCGAATTCTTCGTTTACACCTGTACTTATGAACCTTGTAATATAATCTTGGTTTTCAATAACCGGTATGTCGGCCTGCTGCTCCTTGATTTTTTCTCCGTTTAATTCGTACACAATATACGCCTTCTCCGGAGCATTGTTTTCAATTGAGGAAACGCGGAGCTCAACTTCTCCGTTCATTTTATACTTACCCGCATTGTATGACTCATGCCCCAAATACGACCCATCTATCTGCAAAATAAACTTGTCTCGCATGTCATAATATTTTTCAAGACTTTCTGTCTTTTTCACTCCGCCCTGATTCAATACCGCCTTAAGCTGAAAGTCACCAAAAATATTTGTATTGAATTCCGCAGCATAGGATGTTCCCTTACGCAGCATGGAAAATTCCTTGTCATTCGCAAATATACTCGCAGTCAGCTCCTCAGAGTATTCCTTCGGTGTGACCGTCACTTTAACAGGTATGGTCGAATCTTCGTTTAATTTATCTCCTAAAACCACTTCATAGCTGTCTAAAATACTTCCCTGTTTCTCAAGTGCCGAAGAAATATCCGAAGTAATACCTGAAATTCTACTCTCCAT
>DOON01000236.1:0-5842 GCA_003514865.1 Clostridiales bacterium | reverse complement strand
GAATTAAAAAAAGCATTAAAAGAACTTATAAATGAGAATTCTGTAGTTGGCGTTGGAGATTCCGTAACTCTCTTTGAAACAGGCATTATCGACTATCTGCGCAATGGAGATTACGACTTCCTGGATAAATACAGAGAAGGTATCACCGGTGAAGAAAAAAGGCAGCTTTATATACGAAATTTTTCCGCTGATACCTTTATGTGCAGTACCAATGCATTGACAGAGGACGGAGAGCTTTACAATATTGACGGAAACGGAAGCAGAATCGCTCCCATTATTTACGGACCAAAGCAGGTTATTATAGTTGCAGGCATAAATAAAATTGTCAGAAATATTGAAGAGGCTGAGAAAAGGGTCAGAAACTATTCTGCTCCACTTGATGCAAAGAGATTGGGCAAAAATACTTNNAAAAAAGACATCCGCTGTTATGAGTATGCCACATATCGGCTGGCTCCTCGACAAAGCTGATGTCTTTATTTATTGTATCTATAACTTCTCTATTCTTTCAAACTGTCAATATCCAATAAATTGTAATCAAATATAATTTGTTCTCCGTTATTCACAACAATGCACGGCAGCCCAACACGACCGCCTTCTTTAACTTCCTTAAATTCAGGTGCATTGTCCCTGTATTTTAAAAACCGTTTTAGGTTCAACATATTTTCTGTAATATCAAGATATAAAAACTCAATTCCTTTTTCGGAAAGATACTCTTTCGCCGGTGTGCAGTCCGGTCAATGCCTGCTTCCGTACATAATTATTTTTTTCATTTCTTCCTCCTGTTTCCTTAATCTTTTAGCTACCTTATAGTATATTCATATTAAATAACATCCCAGCCCCTGTCAAGATAAATTTCATAGAGTATGGTTCTTATACTTTCATTGGTAATTTGTTTGGCGGCCTCGTCATAAAGATTTTTTCCCTCTGAGCGTCCAACTCCCATTATGAGCTTAAGTAGAAAATCTTCAAACACCTGAATTTCATACTGCTTCGGCGAATTATTTCCAAGCTCTGCGATGGCATTTTCAACTTTGCTTGATGAAAGAGAAGAAATACGGAATTTTTCTGATTTTATTGTATTAACCGCTTCTTCATATTCACCCATGTACATATTCAGATAAAAGAGAGTATCGGTAAAATAGCTCATATTTTTAAAGGCTTCCTTTGCTCCTGTCCAGTCCGTTGTCACAATACAATATCTTCCTAAAAGAGAGTAGCCTTCGTCACCAAGATCATCTTCCAAATCATCTATAAGGGAGCGGATTAAATCCTTGTTCTCCTCTACCTCACTCATATCCATGTCATGAATTGTGACTAAAAGTGATTTCCTGTCTTCAAACGGAACATATAGCTTAGAAAGCTCCATAGCTCGTTTAAGGTTTCTCTCTCCGTCTTTCCAGCCAAACCCGTATATCTTCACGAGATACCTCAAGGCATCTTCATTACCGGGGTCATCCTTAAGTATATTTTCATAATACTCTATTGCCTGTGGATATTTCTGCTCAAGAATGAGCTTCTCGCCTTCAGTCATTGTACCTTCTGCAATTACACTGGGCATTCTGTCATAATATGCCCTCATGGGAAGGCTGCTGCTAATAAGGCTATGCTTCTCATCATATGCGCTTACCACAACCGGATACTCTGCTCCCGGCAGAAATATTCCCAGTATTGCTTCCGGACCAATGAGGCCTTCATCACCCTTAGATATGAGCCCATATTTATCCCTTAATGATTTTATGCTAAATACAGATGATGTACCGATAATATTTAATTCACCGCTTCTATTTTCTATGGGAACCTGGGATGAGGCCCAGGCTCCTCCTTTTTTAAATGAATCTGCAAAAGCAACCAAGTCAACTTTGTAGTAAGCGACTCCTTCCACCTCTTCCCATGAAACGGTGAACTCGTCGGAAGCAATTTTCTCCCCCGTCCCGGGAGAATTCACCTTGAAGGTATCCTTGAACTCAAAATTTATTTCGCCTCCGCTTCCTCTCAAATCCACATATTTATTTGCAGCTCCCTTTAGCACCTTGTTTGTAAGAAGAGAACCGTCCAAGCCTATTCCAATGTCATATACCCCGTCCTTGAACCCTACTGTTTTAAATTCGCCGTTTTCATTTGTAATAGCTGCATAGCTATATCCTCCAACGCTGAAGCTACTCTCTGCCTTCTGCACATATATTTCAACAAATGGCATTGGCTTTCCTTCATAGGTTACGGTCCCTTCTATAATGTTGTTTCCCCTAAGTTCACTCATAATGTATTCATGCCAATGCCTTCTGTCGTAAGAGGATATATCAGCCCCAAATACTATAGATTTCCTTGAATTCCACGGAGCTTTGTACATATTGTTCCATAAAGCTTCCGTCTCTTCATAGTTCCCCTCAAAAAAATTTATCTCCGATTTTAAAATGCTCAGCAGCACATCCGCTCTGGGATTATCCTCGCACCTTGCAACTACTTGCTTCGCACCTTCCCTGTCTCCATTGACATGAAGCAGGAAGCCTTCATATACATCTGCTGTGTATATAATTTCTTCATTGTCACTTTGCTGCCCATAATCAATCCACTCATGCAGCATGTCTGCATTTGACGTCAAAATTCCTAAATCCAGCAGCATTTTATACGAATCAAAATAATACTGCTCTTCCTTTGTTCCTNNCAGCTTCTTTGCTTTTTCATTATTTTCCACACTTGTGTCAGCACCGCCTCCCCATCCTGCGGAATAAATTGTATACCGGCTGAATCCCTTTATTAAGCTTTTGGCATACAGAAACTTTCCTTCAATCGGTGCTGATGTTGGGTAATTAACATATTTCTCATAAAAAAGAACAGCCTTATCCGAGCCACTGCTGTAAAGATACTCAGCAATTCCGAGGATGGTCACCGGCAATGCCCACGTATACACAATCACCGCTGCTATAATCAATAAAATTAATGTTTTAATCTTTATTTTCATTTTCATTTTTACCTGATGCCCTCCCCTCTATAAAGATTATCTGGGAACCTCCTATATTTACGGTTCTCTCCATACGTACCTTCAATATGTCACGAGGAACTACGCCGATTGCACACACAATTAAAAACAATGCAACCCCAGGCACCAGAGGAACCTCAATTTCCCTGTTCTCAAATTCATTTATTTTTTCCTTTATTGTCTTCTTCCTGAGCTTTAATATATTATCAACCGCTGCAGATGAAAGTGTCATGTCAAATGTATCTTCCTGCATTATCTTTTTAATTTCTTCTCCCATCATGTCTCTATTAACCATCTGACCAACCTCCCTTCAAAAGGCTTTCCTTTAATATATTTCTTCCCCTGGACAGCTTGCTTTTTACCGTCCCTTCCTTCTCATCCAGCAGTTGAGAAATTTCTTTTACTGACAGTTCTTCAAAGTAAAAGAGCACCAGCACTTCCCTGTAAATGGGGGAGATTTCGTCAAGCTCCCTTTTCAGTAAATCCCTGTCAATAACTTTTTCTATATGTATTTCAGAATTAATATTACAAATTCGTTCATTTTCAAAGATTGAGAAATCCATCCTTTTCCTTAGTCTGTCTCTGGATAAATTTAAAGCGATGGTATAAATCCAAGTATATAGTCCTGATTCTCCTCTGAATTCTTCAATTTTACGAAAAACCCTCACAAATGTTTCCTGCACAACATCCTCTGCTTCCTCTCTGTCCCTCAGTATCAGGTAGCAGGTTCTCAACAATCTGTTGCCGTATTCCTCGACTAATTGCTTATATGCATCTTCCCGTCCTCTTTTCAATTCCCGTATCAACAACTTTTCCGCCACCTTCAACCCTCCCTACCCTTTAGACGCCAATATCCAACAAAAGGTTGCAACAAAAATAAAAATGCCGAACATTAAATAGATATTGTTTAACCTTGACTAAATTGTAAAATAATTCTATAATAATATCAAGTAAACGATTGCATACAATGATGTAATCTTACTAATCAAATTTAATAAGGGGGATTTATGAAAATGAGTAATAAGAAGGCAATAGTTTTCGTAGTTATTCTTTCAATGGTTTTAGGGACATTAGTAGGTTGTTCAACAGGGGTTTCCGGTAATAATAAGGTAGATGTCGGTATAGTACTACCAACAAAGGATGAACCAAGATGGGTTCAAGATGAAACTAGATTTAAAGAGGCATTAAAGGATACTAACTATTCAGTTGAAATACTTTTTAGTCAAGGTTCCTCTGCTAATGAGAAACAAAATGTAGAATCACTTATCACTAAAGGGATAAAAGTTCTTATAATATGCCCACATGACGGTGATGGAGCCGCAGCAGCTGCTGAAGCTGCCAAAGCTGAAGGTATTAAGGTTATATCCTATGACAGACTTATAACAGGAACAAAGGCAGTAGATTACTATGTAACCTTTGATAGTGTTGCAGTAGGTGAAGCTCAGGGACAATATTTAGTAGATAAGGCAACCGGAAGCAAAAATCCACTATATCTATATGCAGGCGCTGCATCTGATAACAATGCTTTTTTATTCTTTGAAGGCGCGTGGAATGTATTGCAGCCTAAGATTGCTGACGGTACATTTGTAATTAAAAACTCTTCAGAAGCAGTTGCACTGCAAAATAAGGCTAAACTGACAAGAGATGAAATGGGAAAAATTATAGGTCAGGTTACTACAAACTGGGATTTCAATGAAGCTAAAAACAAGGCAGAAGCTCATTTAACTTCCGCTTCTGCAGCTGACAAGGGGAATGTATTTATATTGGCACCAAACGATGGAACTGCAAGATCAATAGCAGATACTTTTGTGGCAGATAATGATATAAAATCGTATGTAATTACCGGTCAGGATGCAGAAATAGCGTCAGTACAATACATAATAGATGAGAAACAAACTATGACAGTATTTAAAGATGTTCGCAGCCTGGTTAAGGACTCTATAGATATGGCCGTGGCTATATTAGGTGGAAAAGCTCCGGAAACCACGGGATCATACAACAATAATGCAACTGATGTACCAGCTAAGCAAACAGAAGTTGTAGTAGTAGATAATGCTAATGTGAAGGCAGCATTGGTTGATTCCGGTTATTATGATGCATCTAAGTTTACTAATCTAAAATAATTGACTTAAAAATGAAAATAGTGACAGCCATTTTGGCTTTCACTATTTTCTAATTAAATTACTATAGGGAGTATTGTTATGACTATATATGATACGGACTATATTTTAGAGATGAATAATATAACTAAGGACTTTCCGGGGGTTAAGGCTCTTAGCAACGTAAATTTTAAGGTTAAAAGAGGAGAAATACATTGTTTAGTCGGAGAAAACGGTGCAGGAAAATCCACCCTTATGAAGGTTTTGTCCGGTATTTATCCTTATGGCCAATATGAAGGCGATATTATACTAAACAAAAAGATTCAAAAATATAGTGTAATATCTGATAGTGAGAAAGCTGGAATTGCAATAATATATCAAGAGTTAGCACTTATACCGGAAATGACCGTTTATGAGAATATTTTTCTGGGTCATGAAATAAAAAACCGATACACCATAAATTGGAATGAAACAATAGCAAAATCAAAGGAGCTGTTAAAGAAGGTCAATTTGAATATTAACCCTGCTTCTAAAATAAAGGATTTAGGGGTTGGCAGGCAGCAATTAGTTGAAATTGCAAAGGCATTCAGCAAAGATGTAAAGCTTTTGATATTAGATGAACCAACAGCGGCATTAAATGAAGATGATTCCGAAAATCTATTGAATTTATTAAGGGAGCTTAAAGAAGAAGGAATAACCTCAATTATGATTTCGCATAAATTAAAGGAAGTAATATCAATAGCTGACACGGTAACGATTCTTAGGG